>JANPGL010000475.1:0-1659 GCA_031423915.1 Actinomycetes bacterium
CTCGACCACCGTCCGCAGCTCAGCCGGCAACGAGTGTGTAGATGTACGCCCACACCGGTCCGGCGTCGGTGCGCACCTGGGTCGCTTGGCGGAGGTAGCCAGGACCTTCGAACGCGTCGAGACGATCCCAGTGCTGCGGCAGATCGCGAGATTCCAACACGTCGACCTCGATGACGTCGTCGTGCTCACCGGCAGCGAGAACAAGTCCTGGGTAACCAAGGGCGGCACCCCACCCTTCTGCCACCAGCCGTCCGCGTACTGAGCCCCGCAGCCATCGCCCGCCAAGTGCACTGAGCTGGTGATGGTTCGGCCGACCAGGCCCCAGCGTGCCGTACACGGCGAGGCAGATGTGCGCGTCGGCGCTGTCGTGGCTCATTGTGTGCCCTCCGGCCGACCAGGACTAGCGGAACATGACATGACGCCCCAAACCGTGCGGACCGCTCCGAACTGCCGATCCTCACCCGGTGGTTGGGTCATCGTGCAGGATGTCGTCATGGACGAGGCCGCTCCCGAGGTTGCCGCGCTGCTGACCCCGCCTACGAACAACGCGATCGTGCAACTACCCGGACGCCACTTCCCGGGGCTGGTCCTTCAAGGAGACTTCCTCGCGATCGTCTGCCAGCAACTCGCTGCACTCGAAGCCGCACCTGATGCCGAGGAGATCGCCGAGCTGCGCAAGGACTTCGATGACCTGCTCCGCTACTACATCCGGGTCATCACCGACCACGGCTACCAGGTTCCGTTCGCCTACCGACCGGACACCGAGCGGTAGCGCAGAGCTGCCGCTCGGCGTTCCTTGCTCCTCCGGCCGGGCGCTACGTAGCCGCCGGCGGGCCTGCGGCTGGTTCGGGCTTATCGGCACGGAGCACATCCAGTTCGAGTGCGAGCGCAACCACCACGCGTGTGCGCCAGCTGATGGTCGGGGGCCTGGCGGGCTGCAACCCTGCTGAAGTCATCGCCGCCGCGTGCCGCGCCGCGTTGAGCACCTCTAGCACGAGCAACCGTCCGCCTGGCACGAGCACCCGGGCCAACTCGGTGAGGTCCTGGTCTCTCGGCCCCGGCCGACCGTTCACGGCGGACTGGTAAATGGCAAGGTCGAAGGGCTCGCCCCGCTGCTGAAGAGTCGACGGCGCGACCGTCGGACGCCACTCCACCGGCTTGTCTGGGGAGAGCAGCGTTACGAACTCGCCGAGTAGGCGCGTGGATGGCTGGCCGATAATGAGCACTCGATCGCCCGTCTGACCCCCAGAGGTCGCGATGAGACGCCGTGCTGCTCTTGTCTGACCGCGAGTGCCGAACCAGAGCGCCAGAGCCGTCAACGCGAGTAGCGCTGCCCCGCAGTACACGAGGTCGATGCCCGGCACCGCGAGGAACCCCAGGCGCAGTTCTCGGCCAGCTATCAGCAGCCCGGCCACCAGCAACACGAGCCCGATCGGTGCACCACGACGAACCAGACCCGGAGCACCGGGCGGGTCGATCGTGTATCTGGACCCTGCTGGCATCGGCGACGCACGCTACCGGCGGCGACCGGCCGAGCGGAGCCAAGAGGGCACTGAGAGTCGAGCACCGCGTGGCGCCGAACTGCCGCTCCCGCGCAGTTTTAAAAAAGGAATCGGAGATGGGTTTACCTTGATAGCAGGCTTTCAATACCAGGACCGG
>JANPGL010000476.1:0-10880 GCA_031423915.1 Actinomycetes bacterium
CGGCGCTCGCCGCCGGGCTGCTCGTGCTGCTCGGTGGGGGCCTCGGGTGGGCCGGCCGGCGCAAGCACGCCATCGACTGACGGTGGCGGGGGAGCACGCCACGGGGCGGGGTCGCGTGAGCGCCCCGCCCCGTGGCGCGTCCCGGTTCGGGCGCGTCCCGCGTCAGGCGTAGAAGGCCGTGAGGGCCCGGGCCAGGAACGCCGGGTCCTGGGCCCCGCACAGCTCGCGAGCCGAGTGCATCGACAGCTGGGCGCAGCCCACGTCGACCGTGGCGATGCCGAGGCGGGTGGCCGTGAGGGGCCCGATCGTGGAGCCGCACGGCTGGTTGTTGCGCGACACGAACACCTGCCACGGCACCTTGGCTGTCTCGCAGGCCCGGGTGAAGTGGGCGGCGGTCACCGCGTCGGTGGCGTAGCGCTGGTTGGTGTTGACCTTGAGCACCGGGCCGGCGTTGGGCATCGGCCGGTGGCCCGGCTCGTGACGCTCGGGGTAGTTCGGATGAACGGCGTGGGCCATGTCGGCCGATACGCACACCGACGCGGCCAGCGAGCGGGCCCAGTCGTCGGCGCTGGCGCCCGCCGCGCCGGCCAGCCGGGTGAGCACGTGCTCGAGCAGCGGGCCGGCGGCTCCGGTGGTCGACGACGAGCCGACCTCCTCGTGGTCGAAGAGGCCGACGAGCTGCACGTGGTCGGCGGCCTTCACGAGCGTGAGCGCCTCGAGGGCACACCAGCACGAGCACAGGTTGTCGAGCCGAGCCGAGGCGATCAGCTCGCCGTCGACGCCCAGGCGCGTGGGTGGCGTGAGGTCGTGGAACATGAGATCCCAGGTGGCGATGTCGCCGTCGCCCACGCCGGCCAGGCCGGCCAGCCACGAGGCGAACTGGCCGTCGCGCACCTGGCCGAGGCCCCAGATGGGGGTCAGGTGCTGCTGCTTGTCGAGCACGAGGCCGCGCTCGTTCACCTCGCGGTCGAGGTGCACGGCGAGCTGGGCGACGCGCGCCAGCGGACGGTCGGCGCGCACGAGCCGCACCTCGCCGTCGTCGAGGACCACTCGGCCCGAGAGCCCGAGGTCGCGGTCGAGCCACGAGTTCGACAGGATGCCGCCGTAGACCTCGACGGCCAGCTGCCGCCAGCCGAGCGCGCCCGTGTCGGGCCGCGGTTTGACGCGCAGGTTCGGCGAGTCCGTGTGGGCGCCCACGAGGCGAACGGGGGCGTGCGCGGGCAGTGCCGCCGGCCGTCGCCAGGCGACGATGGCGCCGCCGCGGACGACGTAGCCCTCCTCGGGCAGCTCGGTCCAGGCATCGGTCTCGAGCAGCTCGTTGAAGCCGGCGGCCTCCAAACGGGCGGCCGCAGAGGCCACGGCGTGGTACGGCGAGGGGGAGGCGGCGATGAACTCGAGAAGCGATGCGACGTCGAAGGCCATCGGACCAGTCTGGCGCGTCGGGCTGTGGCGCCGGCGATCAGCCGTTCATGCCCGACGGCAGGCCGGTGCCGCGCAGATGGGCGATCTCGTTCATGGCGCCGATCGATCGGTGCCCGCTTCGCGAGGCGATGACGCGGTGGATGCTGGTGTACTTCGGGTAGAAGAAGCCGTTCGACGCGGCGAGCCCCAGCACGTGAGACAGGTACGCGTTGATGACGCCGCCGTGGCACACGACGGCGATCGTCTCGCCGGGGTGGGCGTCGATCAGGGCGTCGACGGCGGTGACCACGTCGGTGCGGAACTCCTCGGGCGGGATGTCGTCCTCGAGGCGCTCGCCCTTCATCATGGCCTGCCAGCGCGGGTGGTTCGTGGCCTTCATCTCCTCGGCAGGGATGTACTCGGCCTGGTGACGGTCGAACTCGGCGACCTTGTCGACGATGGTCATCGGCAAGCCCATGGCGGCCGCCAGCGGCGTGGCGGTCTCCCGGGCCCGGCGCATCGGACTTGCGTAGAGCGCGTGGATCGTCTCGGTCCGTAGGTACGCTGCCAGGCGCTTTGCCTGCTCATGGCCGATCTCGGACAGCTCGGGGTCGGCTGGTCCTTCGGTGTTGACCTGGCGGACGGGCAGGGCGTGTCTCACCAGAAGCAGCTCCATGAGGATCGGAGAGTAGGCCGCATGGCCCGTCGCACCAAGATCGTTGCCACCCTCGGCCCGGCGTCGTCGCCCCCGGACAAGCTCGACGCCATGCTGCGCGCCGGCGTCGACGTCGTCAGGTTGAACCTGTCGCACTCGACCGTCGAGGAGCACCTGCAGCGCCTCGCGGACGTGCGGGCCTCGGCCGTGCGCGTGGGTCGTCACGTGGCCGTGCTGGCCGACCTGCCGGGACCCAAGGTCCGCTCGGGCATCTTCCCTGACGGTGGGGTGCACCTGAGCCAGGGCAGCACGGTCCGCCTGGCGCCCGGCCTCGAACCGTGCTCGGCGACCTTCATCAGCGTCGACTACCCGTCCTTGTGTGACGACCTGCGGGCGGGCGACACCGTGATCCTGGGCGATGGCGCCATCACGCTCCAGGTGCTCGCCGTGACCTCCGCCGGGGTCGACGCCAGCGTCGTCACGGGCGGCAGGGCCCAGGGCCGCCCGGGCGTGCACATCCCGGCGGAGCGGCTGCGGTTGCGCGCCCCCACGCCCGAAGACCTGCGCCTGGCCAAGGTCATGAGCGCGGCGGGCGTGGACTTCATGGCCGTGTCGTTCGTGCGGGCCTCCGAGGACATCGATGTCGTGCGCGCCTCGGTCGGCGAGGGATGCCCGGCGCTGGTGGCCAAGATCGAGACGGCGCCTGCCATCGCCGACCTCGAGCGCATCCTGGTGTCGGCCGACGCGGTGATGGTGGCCCGCGGCGATCTCGGCATCGAATGCCCGCTCGAGGACGTGCCCCACCTCCAGAAGCAGATCATCCGGGCGTGCGTCGAGGCCGGCGTGCCGGTCATCACGGCCACCCAGATGCTCGAGAGCATGATCACGTCGCCCGCGCCGACGCGGGCCGAGGTGAGCGACGTCGCCAACGCCGTGTTCGACGGCACCGACGCGCTCATGCTGTCGGCCGAGACCGCCATCGGCCACGATCCCGAGCTCGTCATCGAGACGATGGCCCGCATCGCGGAGCGGGCCGAGAGCACGGCCAACTACCCGCAGTGGGCCGCCCGGCTCGGCCGCGTCCAACGCGGATCGGTGTCGACGCCGGCCGTGCGCATCACGCAGGCGCTCACGCACGCCGCGCTCCTGGCGGCCACCGATGCGGGCGCCGACGCCATCATCTGCTGCACGCGATCGGGTGCCACCGCGCTTGCCATGGCCCGCTACCGGCCGGTGGCCGAGCTGCTCGGGCTCAGCCCGTCGGACGCCACGGTGCGGCGCATGGCGCTGTCGTGGGGCGTCACGCCGCTCAAGGTCGTGGAGTACCGCTCGACCGACGAGATGGTGTGGTGCGCGGTCGAGGCCGCGGTGAAGTCGGGTTCGGTGCAAGCCGGCCAGCTCGTGGCGGTGCTGGCGGGCGCGCCCGACCAGTCGGGCGGCGGCGCCACCGACGTGCTCCGCCTCGTGCGCGTGACGTGAGCGCGCCCACGCTGGCGTCGGTCGAGAGCGGCCCCGAGGGCGCTCACGCCGTCGCGCTCGTGCACGGTTCGATGGACCGGATGGCCGGGTTCGCCAAGCTCGCCCGCCGCCTCGACCACGCGCACCGGGTGCTGCGCTACGACCGGCGCGGCTACGCCCAGTCGCTCGCCGCCGGCCCGCCGTACACGATCGCCCAGCACGCCACGGACCTGCTGGCGTTGCTCGACGGTCGGCCGGCGGTGATCGTCGGTCACTCGCTCGGCGGCAACGTGGCGCTGGCCGCGGCGGAGCGCGCCCCCGAGCAGGTGCGCGCCGTCGTCGTGTACGAGAGCCCGTTCTCGTGGCTGCCGTGGTGGCCGAGCTCCACCGCCGGCGCCGCCGCGGTCGACGGGGATGCGGCCGACGCCGCCGAGCGGTTCCTGCGCCGCATGATCGGCGACACCCTGTGGGAACGGCTGCCCGAGGCGACCCGCGCCGCCCGGCGGGCCGAGGGCGAGGCGCTGGTGGGGGAGCTGACCGACTTGAGCCGCGTCGCGCCCTGGCACCCCGACGGCATCACGGTGCCGGTCGTCGCGTCCTATGGCGAGCTCGGCAGCGAGCACCACAAGGTCGGCCAGCGCTGGCTGTCCGAGACGCTCGGCTGCCCGCTCGTCGAGATCCCCGGCGCGCGTCACAACGCGCCGTCGTCCCATCCCGAGGCCATGGCTGCGCTCGTGGCGCAGGCGTTCGCGGCGGCTGCCGCACCCTGAGGCCGTTCCGTGCGCTCAGGCCGTCGCCATCGCGGCCAGCGTCGTGACCGTGCGCCAGTTGCGGGCCGTGCCGGCCACGCCGAGCCGGCGGTCCGACAGCACCGTCACGAGCTTCGACCGTCCGATCCCGTCGGGCGTGTACAGGTAGAGGTCACGGCCGACGAGGACGTACTCGTCGGCGCCGACCCGTTGGAGGCCGGGGTCGACCGCGCCGGCCTTCGGCGGGCGGGGCAGGAACGTCACGTGGAGCCGGGCCGGGTCGCGATCGTCGGCCAGCAGCGGGTTGGCGGTGAGCACGGCCGCCAGGTCCGCCGCCGAGCGGGCGATCACGTCGATCGGGAAGCCGAACTCGGCGGCGAGGGCACCCTCGACGGCGGCCACCACGTCGGCCTCGCGTCGGCGGGGCGAGCCGAACACGACGTTGCCGCTCTGGACGTACGTGCGGACGTCCGTGGCGGGCAGCGCGGCCACGACCCGGCGGAGGTCGGCCATCGGGACCTTGCGGTGGCCACCCACGTTGACGCCGCGGAGCAGCGCGATCCAGACGGTCACCGTCCGGTCACGACCCCGGGGTGGGCTGGAGCTTGTCGACCGGGACCTTGATCTCCATGCCGAAGAACGTGCACGTCGGATCGTCGACCCGCCCGGCGGTGACCGCACCCTGCGCGGTCTGACGGAGCTTCTTCACGCAGTCGTCGATGGAGCTGCGCTGCCCGAACAGGGTGGCGGCGAGGGCCACCGTGATGATGAGCGAGATGATCTTGCCGACCACCTTGCGCACGATGAAGGCGGACAGGACGCCCACGACGAGCACGCCGATGATGGCGTAGATCCCGTACTGCTTGGCGGTCTCGGTCGACAGGGCGAGCATGGCCGAACGCTATAGGCGCGACGGTGATGACGGTGGGCAATGACCCAGGATGCTGGACGGTCGGGGTCGCGGGCCCGGGGGCGAACCCGGGCGGGGGACGTACGCTGGCGTGATGAGCGACCAACGCCCCGTGACCCTCACCCCGTCGGGGCCGCCGACCACCGTGCTCGACGCCGAACCCGACGCCGCGCTGGCTGCGCTCCAGGAGGCGCTGGCCCGGCCGCCGGCCGACCGGCGCGACGCCGTCGCGGCCGTCGTGGCCCGGTGGCCGCGCTTCCTCGACGCGTGGGCCCGTCTCGGCGACCTCGGCCGCGACGACGCGGAGCGCTACGCCTACTACCGGGTCGGCTACCACCGGGGCCTCGACCGCTTGCGGGCCAACGGCTGGCGGGGGAGCGGCTACGTGCGCTGGTCCGCCGAGACGAACCGCGGCTTCCTGCGGTCCCTGCGCGGCCTGGCCACCGTGGCGGCCGCCATCGGGGAGGCCGACGAGGCCGAGCGCTGCGGTCTGTTCCTCGTCCAGCTCGACCCGACCGGGATCCCCGCTGACGGCTGACGTGCCCGGCCCTGACGCCCCCGGCTCCGGCGTCACGGGCGTCGTGCTCGCCGGCGGTCGCAGCCGCCGCTTCGGCCGCGACAAAGCGCTCGAACCGGTCGAGGGCACCGCGATGGCCGTCCGGGTGGCGGACGCGCTGCGCGGCGCCGGGGCGGACACGGTCGTGGCGGTCGGCGGGGACACGGCGGCGCTCGCCGGCCACGGCCTGGCGGTCTGGCCGGACGCGCACCCCGGCGAGGGGCCGCTCGGCGGCATCCTCACCGCGCTCGGTCGGGCCTCGTCGCCGGTCGTGGTGGTGGCGGCCTGCGATCTGCCGTGGCTGGACGCGGGGTCGGTCGGCGCCGTCCTGGCGGGGCTGCGCAGTGACCCGACCGCGGAGGTCGCCGTGGCCCGTACCGATCGGGTCGAGCCGTTGCTGTCCGCGTGGCGGGTGGCCGGCGCCCGACCGGTCGTGGAGGCCGTGTTCGGTGGCGGCGACCGGGCGGTCCACCGGGCGTTGGCGCGCCTGCGCACCGTCGAGGTCGACGTGGCTGCGACGGCCCAGCGCAACGTCAACCGCCCCGGCGACCAGCCCGGATAGGGTGAGGCGGTGACCATCCCCGAGATCGACGTCGACGAGCTCGCCGTCCGCCTGGAGAGCGGCGCCGTGCTGTTCGACGTGCGCGAGCCCGACGAGTACACCGAGGCCCACGTCGGCGGGGCGGTGCTCGTGCCGCTCGCCACGGTGCCCGATGCGCTCGATCGGTTCCGTCTCGACGGTCCGGTCCACGTGATCTGCCGAAGCGGCGCCCGCTCGGCCCGCGCCGTCGAGTTCCTGCGCGAGCAGGGCGTCGACGCCGTGAACATCACCGGCGGCACGCTGGCCTGGTTGTCGAGTGGTCGCGTCCACGTCGTCGGAACGGATCCGTCCTGAGCGCGGCGGCAGTGGTGCCCACCCCTCCGACGGCGCCCGCCCCCCGCTGGGTCGCGGATGCCGCCTCGCTCGACGCCGTCATCGAGGAGCTCCTGCCCGAGCCCCGCTACGCGGTCGACACCGAGTTCCACCGCGAGCGCACCTACTACCCGAAGCTCGCGCTGCTGCAGGTGGGCTGGTCGGGCGGCATCGCGCTGATCGACCCGCTCGCCGTCGACGTCGCCCCGTTCGCCAGGGTGCTCGCCGGTGAGGGCCTGGCGTTGTTCCACGCCGCCCAGCAGGACCTCGAAGTCCTGCAGCGGGCCACGGGCATCCTGCCCCGGCGCATGTTCGACACCCAGGTGGCCGCGGGCTTCCTGGGGTACTCGACGCCGTCGCTCGCCACGCTGGTGGCCGGCGAGCTGAAAGAGCACCTCCCCAAAGGCGACCGGCTCACCGACTGGCTGGCGCGGCCCCTCACCGAGGACCAGAAGACGTACGCCGCGGCCGATGTGGCCCACCTGCCGGCCCTCCACGACATGCTCAACGCGCAGCTCGTGGCCGAAGGCCGCGAGGCGTGGGCGGAGGCCGAGTGCGAGGAGCTCCGCGTGCGGCCGACCGGGCCCGGTGACCCCGCGGACGCCTGGCTCCGCCTGAAGGACGTCCGCACGCTGCGGGGCACCGCCCGGGGCGTGGCCCGCGCCGTGTGCGCCTGGCGCGAGCGCCGCGCCGCCGATCTCGACCAGCCGGCCCGGTTCGTGCTGGCCGACCTGGCCGTGCTGTCGATCGCCCAGAAGGCCCCGCGCACCCCCGAGGCCCTGCGGTCGACGCGCGGTGTCGAGGACCGGCACGCCCGCGGCAACATCTACGCCGAGCTGTCGGCCGCCATCACCGAGGGGGTCGAGTCGGCCCCGCCCGCCACCCCCGAGCGGGACGAGAACGCGCTCGACCGCCACCTGCGCCCGGCGGTCACGCTGGTGTCGGCGTGGGTCAGCCAGCTCGCCCGAGACGAGCGGATCGACACGACGCTGCTCGCCACCCGGGCCCACCTGGTGGAGCTGCTGGCGGAGGAACCCGACGCCCGGCTCGCCACCGGCTGGCGGGCCGAGCTCGTCGGTGACGGCATCCGTCGGCTCGTCGAGGGCCGGGCCGCGCTGGCCTTCGACGGCAAGGGCGGCCTCAGGCTCATCGACATCCCGGCCTGACCGCGCCGGGGGCCCCTGCGGGCTACCTGCGGGTGGCGCGGCGGAGCTTGGCGTAGAGCTCGTCGAGCGCGGTCGTCACGTCGTGGCTCCGGGCGCCGTAGGCGTGGACGGGCTGCCGCTCGGCCAGCGCCTGGTTGACGATGACCCGGGACGGGATCGACGGCTGCCACACGGCGCGCTTGCCGACCGTGCGGGTCAGCTCGTCGTAGCGCCGATCGGCCTCCGCGGAGACGGCCGGGACCTTGTTGACGATGACGCCCGCCAGGTCGAGCTCGCCGTTGTCGTTCGACCAGGCGTCGTCGATGGCGTCGGCCACCGCGGCCAGGCCCCGAAGCGACAGCGCGGCGGGCTCGACGACCATGACGGCGTGGGTGGCGGCCGCCAGCGCGTTGCGGGTGAGGTTGCCGAGCGACGGTGAGCAGTCGACCAGCACCAGGTCGTAGGCCTCGGTCGCGCCCTGCAACGCCCGCCGGAGACGGTGGGCCGGGTCGCGCCCGTCACCCGCCTCGAGCGCCTGGAGGCGACGGCTGGCCGGAAGCACGTGGATCTCGTCACCCCAGGCCGACGGCACGATGGCCTTGGCGGCCGAACCGGCGCGGCCCGCCTCGATGGCCTCGGCGGTCGACTGCTCGACCGTGGCGGGGTCGACCCCGAGCACCCACGTGGCGCTGCCCTGCGGGTCGACGTCGACGACGAGCGCGCGGTGGCCGGCAGCCCAGGCCGCTGAGGCGATGCCGAGGGTGACGCTGGTCTTGCCGACCCCACCCTTCTGGTTGACGAAGGCGACGATGGCGGTCACGGATCGACATCCTGGCACGTCGGCGGTGGGCTTCCGGTTACCGCGGGCCACTCGGGCCGGTCGGCCACGCAGCGAGGGGACGCACGACGCCCGGATCGCCGGCGGCGTCGGGGGTGGCCGGCGAGTCGATCCCACGGGTTGCGAGGGTCGCGGGCTAGGATGGGAAGCAATGTCTCCGCAATAAGCATGCGCAGCAGGTTCCCCACCTGCCGCTAGAAGGGTGCCCTACCGTGAAGAAGGGTCGACACCGCCGCTTCGAAGAAGCGCGCAAGTTGAAGCAGTCCGGTCCCGGTGCGTTCGACCTGGGGCTGGGCAGCAACGGACCCGACCGAACGGCAGTAGCACCCCCGGCCGACGACGAGGATTACGCGGCGTTGGCGGAGAAGTACGGGGTTACCTTCGACGAAGACGAGGAAGACGACGACGCGTGATGACTGGGCCTACCTGGGCCCCTCCGCCTCGACGCACAACAGATGACTCCCCCCAAAATCCGCAATGTCGCTCTGGTCGCGCACGTCGACCACGGAAAGACCACGCTCGTCGACACGTTGCTGCGAAGCACCGGCACGTTCGGCGCGCACGAGCACCTCGTCGAACGGGTCATGGACTCGAACGACCAGGAACGTGAGCGTGGCATCACCATCCTCGCCAAGGCCGCCTCCATCAACTGGAACGGCATGAAGATCAACCTGGTCGACACGCCGGGCCACGCCGACTTCGGTGGCGAGGTCGAGCGGGCGCTCGTGATGGTGGACGGCATCGTCCTCCTGGTGGACGCCGCCGAGGGCCCGCTGCCCCAGACGCGCTACGTGCTCTCGAAGGCGCTCGCCCTCGACCTGCCCGCCATCGTCGTCATCAACAAGGTCGACCGGCAGGACGCCCGCGCCGAAGAGGTGCTCAGCGAGGTCGAGCAGCTCTTCATCGACCTGGCCCAGCACGAGGGCCAGCTCGACTTCGCCGTCATCTCGGCCGTCGCCCGCGAGGGCCGCGCCTGCGAGGGCATCGGCATGCCGGCGGCGGACGCCACGCTCGAACCGTTGCTGCAGGCCATCGTCGACCGCATCCCGGCGCCGACCGGCGACGCCTCGGCCCCGTTGCAGGCGCTGGTCACGAACCTCGACGCCTCGGAGTACCTGGGTCGCCTCGCCATCGGTCGAGTCGTCGAGGGCACCCTTCGCCGCGGTGAGCAGCTCGCCCTCCTCGACGAAGAGGTGGCCGAGGGTCAGAGCCCCGTCAAGCGACGTCTCAGCGGCCTGTACGCGTTCACCGGCATCGGCCGCGCCGAGGTCGAGCAGCTCGTGGCCGGCGACCTGTTCGTCGTCGCCGGCTTCCCCGAGGTGGAGATCGGCGACACGCTGGCCGAGCCCGACGGGGCCAAGCCCCTGCCGCGCCTGGCGGTCGACGAGCCCGTGCTCCGCATGACGTTCGGCGTGAACACCTCGCCCATGGCGGGGAAAGAGGGCAAGTACCTCACGAGCCGCCACCTGAAGGAGCGGCTCGACCGCGAGGTGCTCGGCAACGTGTCGATCCGCCTCGGCGAGACGGCGTCGCCCGACATCATCGAGGTGGCGGGCCGCGGCGAGCTCCAGCTGGCCGTGCTCATCGAGTCGATGCGCCGAGAGGGCTACGAGCTCCAGGTGTCGCGGCCCGAGGTCCTCACCAAGGAGATCGACGGCAAGCGCCACGAGCCGGTCGAGCGCGGGGTGTGCGACGTTCCCGACGAGCACGTCGGCACGCTCACGCAGGCCCTCGCCCCGCGCAAGGGTCGGGTCACCGACCTGCGCCCCGGCGACTCCGGTCGCACCATCGTCACGTTCGAGGCGCCGGCACGCGGCCTCGTCGGCTTCCGGTCGGGTCTGCTGACCGCCACCCGCGGCACGGCGCTGCTGCACACGCACCATGCCGGCTGGGCCCTCTGGTTCGGCGACCTGCCGCACCGGCTGGGCGGGGCCATGATCGCCGACCGCACGGGCGTCGTCACGGCCTACGTGCTCGAGAACTTGGTGCTGCGCGGCGAGATGTTCGTGGCGCCCGGCGAGACGGTCTACGACGGCATGGTCGTCGGCGAGAACGCTCGCAGCGAGGACATGGTCGTGAACGCCGTGCGGGCGAAGGAGAAGACCAACATCCGCACGCACTCGCACGACGACCAGGCCAAGCTGCCCCCGCCGCGCGTGCATACCCTCGAGACGGCGATCGTGTGGATCGCCGACGACGAGCTGGTCGAAGTCACCCCGCAGAACATCCGCATCCGCAAGCGGATCCTGTCGGAG
>JANPGL010000477.1:0-3996 GCA_031423915.1 Actinomycetes bacterium
GGCAGCACGCCGGGTCGCCCGTGTTCCGCGACGACGAGCGTTCGGCCACCGCCCGGGTCGACGGGGCGTGCGTGTTCTTCAACCGGCCGGGCTACCCGGGCGGCGTCGGTTGCGCCCTGCACCTGGCTGCCGTGGCCGCCGGCGAGTCGCCCATCGAGTGGAAGCCGCGCGTGTGCTGGCAGCTGCCCGTGTTCGCCACCGACGAGGTCGACCCGGCCGAGCCGGGCCGCGCCGTGGTGCGCCTGCGCCGATGGACGCGGGCCGACTGGGGCGACACCCAGCCCGCCTGGTGGTGCACCGAGGCCCCCGAGGCCTACGTGGGCGACGAACCCGCCGTGGTCTCGCTGGCCGACGAACTGGCCGAGCTGTGCGGCCCCGAGGTGGCCGACGCGCTGCGGGCCGCCGTCACCGGCGACGACGTCGAGGGCTGACCTCGGCGCGCTCCCCTGCGCTTCCGGATTCCGCGCCCGCTCCGTCCCACCCGTGAGTTCAGCCGGGCCGAGAAGTGAGCGAGCGCTCGACCCCCCGACGTCTCCGCCCCGTCCGTCCCATCTGCGGGACCAGCGGGGCCCGAAACTCGGGCCCGTCGTCACGGCACCGACACCGAGCCGGAACGGGGTCGCGCGGTTCGTCATCGCGCCCGCCGGTACCGTCGTCGACCATGGCGGGGAGGCGGGTCGCGGGGTGGTGTCTGGTCGCCGCGCTCGCGCTGGCGGCCTGCGGCGGCAGCGCAGCGGGCAACGACGCCGCCGACCCGACCGACGCCGCCCAGCCGCCGACCACGCTCGCCCCCGTGACCACGGCGCCGTTCGTCGAGGGCACGCTGCCGCCGACGGTGGCGCCGGCGCGTCCGGCCGCCACCACGGCCGAGGCGACACCCGCGAGCACGCGGCCGACCGCGGTGGCACCGGCGCTCGTGCCGATCGCCGTCGCCCTGCGAGCCGGCGGGGACCCTGCGCGCTACGAGGCGTGGCCGACCGTCGGCACCTACTCCGGGGCGAAGGACCTGAGCCTCGTCGCCGCGAAGCCCGAGAACAGCCCGCCGTGCGTCGGGGTGCGAGAGGCGAACGCCCCGACCGCACGCCACGACGCCTGCATGGACGCCGCCGACGGCCACGCCGTCGTCGTCGTGGGCGACCGGCTGGTCGTGCTCGCGCTGCGCACGTCGATCGCCGACCTGCGGGTCGTCACCGACAAGGGCACGGTCACGGCACCGCTGCTGCGCACCGGGCTGCGCACCGCGGAGGGCACCGAGCTACGCGGCACCGCCGTCGTCGTGCCGAGCGGCACCGACGTGATCGGCGTCGATGAAGCGTCGTTCCCGGCCTGTCCCTATCGCGCGCTGTTCGCCACCGGGATCCTCCGGGACGCCTTCACGATCGGGCGCTGCACCCCGACGGCGGCCGTAGGAGGTCGGGGGACGACCAGCGAGGTGGCGCAGGGCGACAGCGCCTACTTCCTGGTGGTCGACGGCACGTGGACGAGCGTCGGCGCCGGCGGCGACCCGTGTTCGTCGAGCGACCCCGGGTCGATCGACCTCTCGAACCGCACACCGGAGGAGCGCACGAAGCTCGAGGCCGAGCTGGCCGTGCTCCGCAAGGCGTGCGTGCTGCTCGGCGAGGTGCCGGGCTGATCCCCGCGGAGCGGGCGCGCCAACCCCGGCGCCCGTAGGCTCGCAGCGCCATGGACCTCTCCGGTGCCTGGCGGGCCGCTCCCGCCGACGACGACCTGCGCCGTGTGGCCTTCGGGCTGGGATTCGACGACGCGTCGTGGGAGTCGGTCGAGGTGCCCGGCCACTGGCGCAGCACACCGGCGTTCGCCGAGCTCGACGGGCCGCTCATCTACCGCACCCGGTTCGAGCTCGACGCCGGACCGACCGGCGCCCGCCACTGGGCGGTGCTCGAGGGCGCGTTCTACCAGGCCGACGTGTGGCTGGACGGGGCCTACCTCGGCGACCAGGAGGGCTACTTCACCCCTCACGCCTACGACATAACCGACCTGGCCCGCTTCGGGCGCGAACACGTCCTCGCCGTCGAGGTGGCCAATCCCCGCCAGCGCGACGCCCGCTCGAAGCGCACCATCACGGGCATCTTCGGCCAATGGGACTGCCTCGACCCCGACGACAACGTCGGCGGGCTGTGGCGGCCCGTGACCATCGAACGCACCGGCCCGGTGCGCATCGAGCGCCTGCGCGTGCTGTGCCGGGAAGCGGCGGCAGACCGAGCGGTGGTCGACGTCCACGTCCGGCTCGACACCGACGTGGCCCGCACCGTGCGCATCCGCACGACGGTCGACGGCGACGTCGAGCGCGAGCACGAGTTCGGCCTGGCCAAAGGGCTCAACAACCTCACCTGGAGCTTCGGGGTCGACGAGCCGCCGCTGTGGTGGCCCTGGTCGCTCGGCGAGCAGCGCTTCGTGACCATCGAGGTGACCGTGTCGGTCGACCACGTCGTCAGCCACGCCCGCGCCGTGCGCACCGGCCTGCGCCAGGTGGCCATGGGCCGCGACTGGGTGCTGTCGGTCAACGGTGAGCCGTTGTTCCTGAAGGGCGCCAACCTGGCGCCGACCCGCGCCCGTCTGGCCGAGGCGCCGGCCGAGGCGTTCGCCCGCGACATCTCGCTGGCCCGCGACGCCGGCCTCGACCTCGTGCGCGTCCACGCCCACGTGAGCCGGCCCGAGCTCTACGACGCCGCCGACGAGGCGGGCATGCTCGTGTGGCAGGACTTCCCGCTCCAATGGGGCTACAACCGCTCGGTCCGCCGCCAGGCCGTGGCGCAGGCCGAGGAGATGGTGAACCTGCTCGGCCACCACCCGTCGATCGCACTGTGGTGCGGCCACAACGAGCCGTTCACCCTCGACATCGAGCCCGGCAAGGCGATGGACACCCGCAAGGTGGCGGTCCGGTTCGTGGCCGGGCACGAGCTGCCGTCGTGGAACAAGACCATCCTCGACCGCTGGGTGAAGCGGGCGCTCGAGCTGGCCGACCCGACACGGCCCGTCGTGGCCCACTCGGGCGTGGCCCCGCACCCTCCCCAGCTCGACGGCACCGACAGCCACCTGTACTTCGGCTGGTACCACGGGCACGAGCGGGACCTCGACCGGTTCGCCGCCGCCGTGCCCCGCATGGTCCGGTTCGTCGGCGAGTTCGGCGCCCAGTCGATTCCCGACGCCGCCGCGTTCTGCCAGCCCGAGCGGTGGCCCGACCTCGACTGGGCCCGACTCGGGCGCACCCACGGGATGGGCAAGGCCGTCTTCGACGAGCGCGTGCCGCCCACCGCGTTCGCCACCTTCGACGAGTGGCGTACCGCCACCCAGCTCTACCAGGCCACGCTCGTGAAGCACCACGTCGAGACGCTGCGCCGGCTGAAGTACCGGCCGACGGCGGGCTTCTGCGTGTTCTTCCTGGCCGATGCCCACCCCGCGGTGTCGTGGAGCCTGCTCGACGACCAGCGCAACGCCAAGCTCGCCTACCAGGCGCTGGTCGACGCCTGCCGACCCGTCATCGTGGTGGCCGACCGGCTGCCGGCCAGCGTGGCCCCCGGCGATGCCGTGGCGCTCGACGTGCACGTCGTGAGCGACGTGCACGAGCCCCTCGACCAGCTCGACGTGCGGGCCACGCTGCGCTGGGAGGGCGGCTCGCACGCCTGGCGCTGGGGTGGCGCCGTCGCCGCGGACGCCTGCGAGCGCGTCGGGACCGTGTCGTTCGTGGCGCCCGAGGCCACCGGCGACCTCGTGCTCGACCTGGAGCTCTCGGGCCCGGACGACCTGGTGGCGACGAACCGCTACCGGGCGCCGCTGCGCGCCGGCTCCTGAGCGCGGCGCTTCAGGTCGTCGACGGCCCGTTCGGCCACGAGACGATCGAGCGGTTCGACCCCTCCGCCGAACGCCTCGCGTTCGACGATGTCGACCACGTCGAGCCAGCGGGGGTCGTCGCCGAGGCCGAGCGCGTCGACGTAGGCCCGGGCGCTCTCGGTGGGCGCTCGCGGCCGGCCGCGG
>JANPGL010000478.1:0-2844 GCA_031423915.1 Actinomycetes bacterium
ATCCAGGCGCGCGCCTCGCGCCGGAACGTCTCGACGTCGATCTGTGTGGTGCTCATGTCGATCCCCGATCCCTAGATGCCGGCCAGCTGGCACAGGCGCTCGCGGTGCCAGGCGGCATCGCCGTACAACCCGGCGTCGGTCGTGAGCCGACGCAGGTAGAGGTGCTGATCGTGCTCCCATGTGTACCCGATGCCACCGAACACCTGGAAGCAGTTCTGGGCCAACTCGATGGCCGACTCGCCGACCAGCGACTTGGCGATGCTCGCCGCCTGCACGCCGTAGCCGTCGTCGGACCCCAACGATCGTGCCGCGGCCAACACGACCGCCTTGGCCATCTCGATGGCCAGGCTGGTGTCGGCGAGGAGGTGCTTGACCGCCTGGAACGAACCGATGGGACGACCGAACGCGATGCGGTCCTTGGCGTACTGCAAGGTCATCTCGAACTCGTGGTCCATCGCTCCCACCGACTCCGCCGCCGTCAGCGTGGCCGCCAACGCCAGCTGCCGGTCGAGCACGTCGTCGGCCGGACCGAGCACCGCCGCAGCCGGCACCACCGTGCCGTCGAAGCGCACCTCGGCGAAGCGCCGGCTGAGGTCGAGCGACTCGAGCGCCGTGACCGTCACGCCGGCCGCATCGGCCGCCACGAGCACCTGCACGGGCCCGTCAGCGGATCGGCACGTGACCAGCAGCCACGACGACGACGACTCGACGTCCTGCACCGCGGTCTTCGTCCCCGACAGCGCGAGCCCACCGTCGGCGGTGGGCGTGGCCGCCACTCCGCCGTCGAGATCGCGATGGTCGGCACTGGCCACCGCCCACGACGCCGACCGTTCGCCGCCGACGAGACCCGGCAGCACGAGCGCCTGCAACGCGTCGCTTCCGGCGGCGGCCACGGCGAACGCCGCGACGTTGGTGCCCACGAACGAACCGGGCTGCAGCAGGCGTCCGCGCTCGTACGCGATGAGCGCGGCGTCGACCACCCCGTTGCCCGACACGTTGCCACCGCCGAGGGCCTCGGGCACGAGCATCGAGAACCAGCCGAGCTCGGCCGCCTGGCGGCGGTAGGCCACGCCGAAGGCCGCGTCGCGCTGCGCATCGTCGCGTACGACCGAGAGCGGGCAGCGCTGCTCCATGAACTGCGAGGACACGTCGAGCAGCGCCCGCTGGTCCTCGGTGACGTCGGTGTCCACCTGTCCCCCCTCTGCGGCGTCGCCTGTCGAGCTACGACTGCCGAACCCCGGGGACATTCTTGCCCCGATCGGCCCCGCGCCCCGCAAGTTCGACCGCGTGCGCCCCACCGCCAGGCGCGGGCTGCACCGCACCGGCGGTCCCCCGCCAGCAGGTTCGCGGCGCGATCGAGGCCCAGCGCGGATGAGGAACCGATCGGCACCGCTCGGCGAGCGCGTTTCGGGGAAGCGGGCTGTCGGCCGCTCAGGCCTGCCGGCCGAGGAACGCCAGGAGCTTGGCCTGGGCGTCGGCACCGGCCGGGGCTTTGTGGGCCGGACCGAACACGTGCGGGCTGCGCAGCATCGCCTCGGGCAGCGACTTCCAGGTCGCCAGAGTCGCCTTGCACAGCGCGGGGTCGAGGCGGTCGTCGACCTTGGCGGTGCGAGCCAGATCCCAGGCATGGACGATGAGGTCCGCGCCCATGAAGCCGATGAAGGTGTCGACCGGCATCGGGCCGAAGAACGTGTCGGCCACGCGGGCGAGCGCGTTGGGGTGGTCGAGTGCCTCGATCGTCTGGTCGCGCAGCTTGGCGTACGTCGCCAACGGGTCGTCGCCCACCTTCGGGTACGTCTTGGGCATCTTGCCGGTGGTGACCGCCGAGAGCACGGACTTCACGCCGCCGAACGCGTGGCCGACGACGTCGGCGCCGGTCCACCCCTCGCACGGCGACGAGCGCTTGAACGCCGCCGGCTTGGCGAGCCGGAGCACGTGATCGAACCCGTAGAGGGACTTGACGTAGTTGCGGAGGTTGACGCTCATCCCGCCCTTCTACGCCCCAACCGGCGCAGGAGCAAGGGGGAACCCGGTGGCTAGGCCACGTTCTTGTAGGTCACGCCGTTCTCGGCCTCGACGGCCGCCCACAGGGCGGCGCGGGTGCGATCGGCCTCCAACCCCTGGAGCCGGTTGGCCGCCACGATCCCCTCGATCATGTCGGCGATGACGGCCGGCAGCGGCCGTTCGCGCACCCGCACGGCAATGATGGCCGCCGTGCCGATGCGACGCAGCGAGCGGTCGGCACCTTCCAACCGCGGCGGGCTGCGGAAGCTGGGCACGCGAAGGCGACGCGAGCGGGCGGCGCGGCTGAGCACCCGGGCCGCCGCTACGAAGGAGAGGGTGGACGCGTCCTGCATCACCCGGATCATGACGAAGGGGTGCGCGAGAGTTGCCGCGCCGACGCGCACCCCTCCCGTACGGTGGGGCCCATGTCCGGCCTGACCCCGCCCCAGCAGCAGCTCATCGATCTGCTCGGCAAGGCCGACTCCGACCCCGAGCCCTTCCCCACCGACCTGGCCCTGGAGCTGCGGGCCGAGCTGGAGGAGGCCACCGCGCCGCTGCTGGCCGACCTGGCCGGCGAGCGGTTGTTCGTGTCCAAGGCGGCGCTGTCGGGCATCCACGGATGCGAGGCCCAGCACGTGGCCAGCCGCAAGAACTTCGAGTGGAGCGTGCCGACCGTGCGCGGCACGGTTGCGCATCGGGCCATCGAGCTGAGCGTCCACTGGCGGGGCGGCCGGGCGCCCCGCGAGCTGGGCGGCGAAGCGCTGGCCAGGCTCGGCGACGACCACAACGGGCCCGCCCCCCACATCCAACACCACGACGAGGGCGACCGGGCGCAGCTCC
>JANPGL010000479.1:0-3493 GCA_031423915.1 Actinomycetes bacterium
ACACGAGGTTGGCCCGGTGCTCGCCCGGCGCGGCGTTGACGTTCGACACGAGCGGTGGGCCTTCGGTGTCGTTCGCGGGCGCCGGGTACACGGTCAGGTACGTCTGCTCGGTCTGCTCGGTGATCGTGAGGTTGAGGGCGACGGCCACGGCGTCCCTCGGGACGCCGGCCACCGCGCCGGCGAGCGGGAGGTCGATGGTGCTCTGCGCCGGCACCGGGCCGGTGGCACCGAGCCCGATGCGGGTGTCGAGCACGCGTGTCGGCGTCAGGGGGCGAAGGCCGCCCGACGGACCGGGCGTGACCGGTGGCGCGTCCTTGATCTTGAGCAGCAGCGCCTCGGTGCCCATCATGATCGTCGGACGTTTCGCGGCGTCGAGCCAGCGCATGACCTTCACGAGCTCGGCCTGATCGACGGAGACGCAACCCGAGGTCGGCTTGCCGTTGTCGACGTGGAGGAAGATGGCGCTGCCCCGCCCGACCACCCTGTCGGCCCCGCGGTTGAAGTCGATGACGACCGCATGGTTGTAGCTCTTGCCGAAGTCGATCAGGTGCTCGGCCGTCCAAGGTGGCTTGCCGGCCGTGAACGTCTGCCAGGTGTTGTAGATCGTGGGCTGCCCCGAGTCGTTGACCCAGTAGTCGTTGGGGCCGACCACCCGGTAGGGAAGATGCGTCCCCGGGTTGGGCTGGATGCCGAACGACTCGGTGAGGGTGTAGGTGCCCGTCGGCGTGGTGCCGTCGCCCTCTTTGCGATCGGCACGGAATCCGTTGCGGCCGATGTGCGCGTCCATCGGTCCGAACACCGAGCGCCACCCGGTGCCTTCGCGTTCGAAGGCCTGCAACGTCGCCTGGTTCGTGCCAAGCGAGGGGGCACTGACCACGATGAGCTGACGGGCATCGGTCGGCGGCGACTGGAGGTCCTCGATGGGGATGGCGGCGGCGCTAGCGTCGCTCGAGCCGAGCCGCCCGCCGAAGGCGTAGGCGACGAGCCCGGTGGCCACGAGCAGTGGCACCGCCCACTTCCGCATCCGGCCCACGAGGCCTGCGCTGGCGCTCTTCTTGGTGGCCACGGCCCTCCACGCTAGCCCTGAGACGGTGTTCGGGCTGGTCAACACCCACGACGTGCCGGCGCGCGCGACGTAGGCTGGCCGCACGGCCCCCGTAGCTCAGCCGGATAGAGCAGCGGACTTCTAATCCGACGGTCGCATGTTCGAATCATGCCGGGGGCGCTGCGAAATACCTGATCAGCGGCTATCTTCGATCTCCCGAGCACGTCTCGCAAGGCGAGTGGCCCATCTGTGGCCCATCTATCGCTAGAGTTGTCTTCGTGAAGGGCTCGATGCGGGAGCGACGACCGGGCTACTGGGAGCTGCGCGTTTACCTCGGCGCCGACCCGGTGTCGAGCCGCAAGAGGTACATCACGAAGTCGGTGCGCTGCGGCAAGCGCGAGGCCCAGCGCGAGCTCGCCCGCATGGTGGCGGACGTCGACTCGACGAGCGTCGCCGAGTCGGAGTCGTCGCGGCTGACGCTGACCGAGCTGATCGAGGAGCACATCGCCCGCCACGAAGGATCGCCGACGACGCTGCGCACCTACCGCTCGACGCTCGAGAACCACATCCGTCCGACGATCGGTCGCCTCGCCGTGCGTGACGTCGACGCCGCGATCCTCGATCGGTTCTACGAGCACCTCACCGACGAGAAGGGCCTGTCGTCGTCGAGCGTGCACCAGGCGCACGCCATCATCCGCGGTGCGATGCGCCGGGCGGTGCGGTGGGGCTGGCTTTCATCGAACCCGGCCCGTGATGCCGCACCCCCGAAGGTGCTCAAGACCGAGACAGCAATCCCGACGAGCGAACAGGTGCTTGCGGCGATCGATGCGGCGGGTGAGCGGGATCCGATGCTCGGTACGTTCGTGCGGTTGGCCGCCGCAACCGGTGCCCGTCGGGGTGAACTGGCCGCCCTCGGTTGGCGCCACGTCGATCTCGCTCAGGCGACCGTCTCGATAGAGGGGTCCGCGTACGACGACGGGCAACGCGTGGTCCATGTCAAGGACACGAAGAACCACGCCAAGCGGCTCGTGTCGCTCGATGGGGACACGGTCGTTGCGCTGGAGGAGCACCGGCGACGAGCCGAGGCGATCGCCGCGTTGGCCGGGGTGGAGCTGGTCGGTGAGGCGTTCGTGTTCTCGCACTCGGCGGACGGGTCGGCGGCGGTGTCGCCGGACTTCTTCACCTCGGCGTGGGCCAGGTTGCGTTCGCAGGTCGATCTCGACGGCATTCGCCTGCACGATCTTCGGCATTTCCAGGCGACCATGCTGCTCCGTTCGGGCGTTCCCGTGAAGAACGTCAGCCGGCGCATCGGCCACCGGGATGCGGCGACGACGCTGAACGTCTATGCGCACGCGCTGGTCGACGTCGACCGCGAGGCGGCCGATGTGGTTGGTGATCTCCTTCGTTCGCCCACGGGACCGAGGGCGCGGAAGACCTCGTCATAGGTTGCGGCGCCCGACGATCGGACACGCGACGGCGAACTGGCGCACGCCACTGTCGGTGGGGGCCCGGGTTGGTCCTGGCCCTCGAGCCATCGCTCGAGCTGGCGACGGGCCAGCCGGATGCGGCCGCCGAGGATCACCGGTGTCACGGGGATGCGGTGTGTCGCAAGCGCCCGGTAGAGACTCGATCGGCTCACGCCGAGCCAGCGGGCGGCGTCGACGACGTTTAGGAGCTCCGCTCGAGGCGCGACGAGCGCGGGCCGGTCGTGCTCGGTGGCGGGTGGGCTGTCGTGCGGGGTCATGGCCCGTAGCGTCCTGAGGGGGCGTCGGTGAAGCGTCGTGTTTCACGTCGGTCGAACCAGATTCCTCGGAAGTACTTCAACGACGCGGGTCCAACGACGCGTCGTTGATTCCTCGGTCAGTTTCTCTCCGGTTAGCCAACCCGACGCGGTTGCCACGCTCGGCGGTCAACGACCCGGTCTTCCGCGTCGTTGAACCCACGAACGGTGGCCGACGCGTCGTTGAACGCGTCGTTGAACGTCACCGAGCTAAGCCCTTCCGCGTCCGTCCGCCGGAAGGGTTTGCGAGCGTTGGGCGGTCGCGAGGCGGACCGCACGGGGGCCTGCCGGTACCTCGGCCGAGATTTCGAGCGGCACGCCGCGGCCCGAATCGTGTCGTGGTTTGCCCCGCACGGCGACGGTCACGCTGTCCGGGTCCGTCACCCCAGCTTTGCCGAGCTGACCCGCATGCCGATCACTCCTCCTCGGGGCGCGGTGCGAGAGCGTGATCAAGCGCAGAAGGCGACCTAGCCCCCACGAGCGCGGCGCCGACCGCCACGCGCCGACGGTGGCCGCCGTGCGTCCGCCAGCGGCCCTCAGGCGGCGCGGTAGAGCTTGTCGAGCGCGGTCGTGGTGGCGATGGGGGAGGCGGGGACTCCGGGCTGCCGCGCCCGATCAGATTCCGGGCCCAGGCCGCGCTCGCAGCCGGGCGGGTTCGAGCCAGGAGG
>JANPGL010000480.1:0-3983 GCA_031423915.1 Actinomycetes bacterium
CCGCGCCGCCCGGCTGCGGCCGCTCAACCGCCACACCACGTCGAAGAGCGTCATCGACGAGTGGGCCCACCTGTTCGTGGCCGAGGAGCTCACGCCGATCAGCATCGAAGCCGCCGCCGCCCTCGTGCACGACGACAGCGAGGTCCTCAGCCACCACGTGGTCGCCTGGGACGACCTGTTGCGCTGGGTCCTCGACGGTATCGTGGTCGACGCCATGACGATCATCGCGGTGCTGCTCGTCGACCGCGAGCGCCGGCAGGGTTGACGGGCGACCCGGCCGAGGTCGTGGCGCACGCGTCGTCGAGCGGTTCGCCGCCGACATCGGGCTCTGGGACACCCGGTGAGGCCCGTGCGATACTCGTCGGGTCGATCGAACCTTTTGGGGGGAACGTGTCCGACGAGAGCCCGGCGAAGCCGAACGAGAAGCGGCCCCCGCGTGAGCGCAAGCCCGCGGCGTACTACGAGGCGATCAAGCAGCGCTTCGCCGAAGAGCGCGACCTGCGCCTGTCGTACCGGCCCGAGGGCACCGGCCAGTACCTGACCGACCTGTCGGGCGAGCTCGAGAAGTTCGAGACCGACCCCTACGGCGGCGACGCCACCCCCCGCCCGACGATCGACGACACCGTCGAGGTGCTGTTCATCGGGGGCGGGTTCTCCGCCCTGCTCACCTCGGCACGCCTGCGCGAGGTCGGTGTCGAGTCGATCCGGATCGTGGAGCGCGGCGCGGATGTGGGCGGCACCTGGTACTGGAACCGCTACCCCGGCGTCGCCTGCGATGTGGTGGCGTACGACTACCTGCCCCTGCTCGACGAGATGAACTACGTCCCCACTCGGCACTACGCCCGGGGCGACGAGATCTACCGCCACTGCCAGGCGATCGCCCGCAAGTACGACCTCTACGACCTGGCCGTGTTCCAGACGACCGTGGTGGGCACCACGTGGGACGAGGCCGACCAGCTGTGGCACGTCACCACCGACCGGGGCGACCACATGCGCGCCCGCTTCGTGGTGTGCGCCAACGGCACGCTCACGAAGCCGAAGCTGGCCCGCATCGCCGGCATGGAGTCGTTCCAGGGTCACTCGTTCCACACGTCGCGCTGGGACTTCGACTACACCGGTTCCGACCTCGAGCTCCTCGGTGACAAGGTCGTCGGCATCATCGGCACCGGTGCCACCGCCGTGCAGGCCATCCCCCACCTCGGACAGGCGGCCAAGGAGCTGTACGTGTTCCAGCGCACGCCGTCGTCGATCGACGTGCGCGACGACTGGGAGACCGACCCCGAGTGGGCCAAGACGCTCGAGCCCGGCTGGCAGGCCAAGCGCCGCCTGCGCATGCTCACCGAACCGCCGCTGAGCGCCATGCAGATCGACCAGCGGGCGAACATGACGGTCGAGGAGAAGGTGCGCCGCCAGGAGGAGGCGAACATCGACTACATGATGCGCATCCACCGTCGCATCGACGACATCGTCGAGGACCGCGCCGTCGCCGACGCACTGAAGCCCTGGTACATGTTCATGTGCAAGCGGCCGTGCTTCCACAACGAGTACCTACCCACGTACAACCGGCCCAACGTCCACCTCGTCGACACCCACGGCAAGGGCATCACCGAGATCCGGCCCACCGGCCCGGTGTTCGACGGTGTCGAGTACCCCGTCGATCTGCTCATCTACGCCACCGGGTTCGAGGTGCAGAAGACGGGCACGTACAACCGCATCATCGGGGTGGGCGGGCTCGACCTGCAGGACAAGTACCGCGACGGCATCCGCACCGTGCTCGGCATCCACACGCACGGCTACCCGAACATGTTCATCATGGGCGGCTACCAGGCGTCCTTCAACTTCAACCTGACCGACGTGCTGCAGGCCCAGGGCGATCACATCGCCGCCTGCATCGACCAGGTGCGCCGCAACGGCTTCACGACCATCGACGCCACGGCCGACGCCGAGGAGTGGTGGGTGCAGGAGGTCATCGCCCACCGGGGCAAGACGAACCGCAACGCCGAGTGCACGCCCGGCTACTACAACTTCGAGGGCGAGTTCAACCGTCGCCAGGACGGCAACTACAACGGCGGCTTCCCGAAGTACGGCGCCCACATGGCCGACGCCCGCGCCCACTTCGACGACCGCTTCACGTTCTCGCGCTGACACCGCCGGGCCGGCGGCCGGCCGGTGCAGGTCGGGTCGGCACGCCACCCGCACCCTCGACCACCTTGTCGCGCCCGCTCCCCCGACCCTTCCGCGCTCTTGGTGCAGCAATCGCGTGCTGTGCGCGATTGCTGCACACATAGCGCAGAACGGCGCGGGTGGGGCCGCCGAGGCCAGGTGCGGGGTCAGGCTCAGTGGTGGATGCCGCCGTCGACGGTGAACTCCTGGCCGGTGCAGTAGCTCGACTCCTCGCCGGCCAGGAACAGCACCATGTTGGCGATGTCGCGCGACACGCCGACCCGCCCGAGCGTGATCGTGCGCTCGAGCTTGGCCCGCACGGTCGGGTCGGCGATGACCTTGGTGTCGGCGGTCATCGGCGTCTCGATCACGCCGGGGTGCACGGAGTTCACCCGGATGCCGTAGCGGCCCCACTCGAGCGCCGCGGTCTTGGTGAGCCCCCGCACGGCCCACTTGGTGGTCGAGTAGGCACCGTGACCCTTCACGGCCTCGAGCCCGGCCACCGAGCTGATGTTGATGATCGAACCGCCGCGGCCGACCTTCATCATCGCCAGCGCCGCCGTGCGCATGCCGAGGAACGTGCCCGTCTGGTTGATGGAGACGATGTTGTTCCACTCGTCGAGCGTGGTGGCGTCGAGCCGCTTGATCATGTCGATCGCCGCGTTGTTCACGAGCACGTCGAGGCCGCCGTGGCGGGCCACGACGTCGTCGACGACAGCCTGCCACTCGCCCTCGGAGCGGATGTCGAGATGTACGTACTCGGCCCCGTCGATGCCGGCCGCCGTCGCCCGGCCGACGTCGTCGAGCACGTCGGCCAGGATCACCGTCGCGCCCTCCGCTGCGAACAGCGCCCCTTCGTCGGCGCCCTGCCCGCGGGCGCCCCCCGTGATCAGTGCGACCTTGCCATCGAGTCTCCCCATGCGGGGATTCTGGCAGCTCCCGGCGCACCCGGCGGCAGTAGGGTGGTCGCACGCCGAGCGGGCGTGGTGGAACAGGCAGACACGCGGGATTTAGGTTCCCGTTCCGCAAGGAGTGGGGGTTCGACTCCCCCCGTCCGCACCGACCGACCTATGGCCCCAGGGCGCCGATGGGCACAACGGTCAAGTTATCGCCTCGTCTCTGAGCATAATGCGCACATCCGGCTGAGCAGATCGGCGCCGATCACCGGGTCGCCGTGCACGTCACTCGGGGGCGCGGGCGGCTCAGCTGGGCGGGACGACTGCCGATAGATCTCCGTGCGCCGCGTGCTGCTTCTCGGGGCCGCCCTTCTGGCGGTGGGCCTGGTCGGCGCGCCCGCCGGTCGGGTCGCCGCCGCCGCGCCGTCGCCGGCCCAGGCGGCGCTGGTACCGCTCCAGACGGAGATGATGCTCCTCGTCGAGCTCGACGCGTTCGACGCACCGGTGCCGGCGAAGGTGCAGGGCGTGCACGACGAGCGGGCCTCGTCCGTCGCCGGGATGGACCGCCCGGCGCTGCTCGCCCGGCTGGCCGACGCCGACCGCAAGGGTGCCCTGGCGCTCGACCGGCTGATCGCCGAGGTGGGTTCCCCGAGTCCCCAGGTGCGCCTGGCGCTCGGTGCGTTGGGGGCCCAGCAGCTGACGGCGCTGGGACGGGGCGAGCACCTCACCATCGGACCGGGCGCCTACGAGAAGGCCTGGCTCGACCTCGACGAACGCGACGGCCGCGCGCTGGGCACCGATGCGGGAACGGTGCCGGCCGTCTCGTCCGGCCCCGGCGCCTCGACCCCGCTGGTGGCCCTGCTCAGCCTCGTGGCGGGCGGCGCCGCGCTGGCCATCTTCCTGCGGACGACCCGCCGACGCCGG
>JANPGL010000481.1:0-1913 GCA_031423915.1 Actinomycetes bacterium
GGCAGCTCGTGGTCGAGCGCCAGCTCGGTGGCCCGGATCATCTTCTCGACGGTGCGGGCGCCCCACGAGCCGGCCTTCACCGTCGGGTCGTTGGCCACCACGATGGCGGGCCGCCCGTCGACCAGGCCCCGGCCGGTCACCACGCCGTCGGCCGGCAGGTCACCGGCCACCGCGTTGGCCAGCAGCGCGTCCTCCACGAACGTGCCCGGGTCGAACAGCAGGTCGACGCGTTCGCGGGCCGACAGCTTGCGCTGCACGGCGGCACCGCCGCGCACCACCCCGCCGGCGCGCGCCACGGCGATGGCGGTGGCGATGCGGGCCAGCTCCGGACGTTCGCTCACGATGGGTCCCCTTCACCGGTCCCGGTCGTTCCGAGCACGGTGCTGCCCCGCATCCTGGCACCCGGCACACTGCAGGGTCATGCGCCGCCCCACGCCCGATCCCGTCGGCCCCGGCCAGGAGAGCGTGTGGAGCTACCCGCGCCCGCCCGCCATCGTCCCGTGCGCCCACCGCGTGCGCGTCGTCCACGGTGGCGTGACCGTCGTCGACACGACCGCCGCGCTCAAGGTGTGCGAGACGAGCCAGCTGCCCGCCTACTACCTGCCTCCCGCCGACGTGCGCACCGACCTGTTCAGCCGGGCGCCCGGCCGCAGCCTGTGCGAGTGGAAGGGCGTGGCCACCTACTGGACGATCGCCGTGCCCGGGCAGCCCGCCATCGAGGCGGTGGCCTGGAGCTACGAGGACCCGACGCCGGCGTTCGAGGCGATCCGCGGCCACCTGGCGCTCTACGCCGGGCGCGTCGACGAGTGCTGGGTGGGCGACGACCGGGTCGAGCCCAACCCGGGGGACTTCTACGGTGGCTGGTGGACGCCCGACATCGTCGGCCCGTTCAAAGGCGTGCCGGGCTCGACGTACTGGTAGGTCAGGCCAGCGCGGCGTTGAGGTTGCCCGAGCGCAGGCCCTCGAGGTCGAGCGTCACGTAGCGGTACCCGGCCGCCTGCACGCCGGCCACCACCTCGGCCCGGCGCGCCAGCACCTCCGCCAGCTCGTCGAGCGGCAGCTCCAGCCGGGCCGTGTCGCCGTAGTGGCGGACGCGCAGCGAGCGGAAACCGAGCGCCCGCAGCGCCGCCTCGGCCCGCTCGACGCGGCCGAGCAACGGCACCGACACCGGTGTGCCGTACGGCAGGCGGGAGGCCAGGCACGCCGCGGCCGGCTTGTCCCACGTGCGCAGGCCCAGCTTCTGGCTCCACGCCCGCACGTCGGCCTTGGTGAAGCCGGCGTCGACCAGCGGGAACACCGCGGCGCGCTCGGCGGCCGCCTGCTGGCCCGGGCGGTGGTCGCCCAGGTCGTCGACGTTCACCCCGAGCGCCACGGTCGACGCGGCCAGGTACGGCTCGAGGGCGTCCATGAGCGCGGCCTTGCAGTGGTAGCAGCGCTGGCCGTCGTTGACGCGGTAGGCGGCGCGCTCCATCTCGTCGGTGGTGACCGTGCGCCAGCTCAGGCCCCATTCGCCGGCCAGCGTGCGGCAGTCGTCGAGCTCGGCCCCGGCCAGCGACGGCGACACGGCGGTGACCGCCGTGGCCCCGTCGGCGCCGAGCGTGTCGTGGGCCACCCAGGCCAGGAACGCCGAGTCGGCCCCGCCCGAGAACGCCACCACCAGCGGCGCCAACTCGCGCAGCCGGTCGCGCAGCACGGTCAGCTGGTCGGTCGCCATGGCCTCGACGGTAGCGGGCGCGGCCACCGGGTGCGCCGCCGGGCTCGGGCCCCCCGACCGACCGGCTACCCGCGCATTTGTTGCGACCATCCCGGCACATGTCGGAGGCCGGTCGCATTTGATGCGCCGGGCCCGGGCCGGGCGGGGTCAGCCGGGCGGGGTCAGCGGGGCGGCGCGGTCAGGCGTCGACGACCTCGAG
>JANPGL010000482.1:0-4441 GCA_031423915.1 Actinomycetes bacterium
GGTCGCGCAGGTACGCCAGCTCGGCGCGGGTCTCGGGATCCGGGTCGTCCTCCATCCACGCCTCGACGCGGCGTGCGAGTTCGGCCGGGATCGTCACCGCCCGGCCACCAGCCTGGACAGCGGCACCAGCGGGCGGGCACCGAGGTGGCTGATGACCTCGGCGGCGGCGATCGAGCCCAGCTCGCCGCACCGGGCCAGCGACAGGCCGCTCGTGTAGCCGTGCAGGAACCCGGCGGCGTACAGGTCGCCGGCGCCCGTGGTGTCGATCACGGCGTCGACCGGCTCGGCGCTCACCTCGACGAGGTCGTCGGCGCTGATCACGACCGAGCCGCGGGCGCCCCGGGTCACCGCCGCCACGTGGACGTCACGACGAACGGCCGCGACGGCCTCGGCGAACGTGCCGACCTCGTAGAGCGCCAGCAGCTCCTCCTCGTTGGCGAACAAGACGTCGACGTCGCCGGCGACGAGGTCACGGAACCCCTCGCGGTGCCGATCGACGCAGAAGCTGTCCGACAGCGTGAGCGACACCTGCCCGCCGGCGGCGTGGGCGACGCGCGCCGCTTTGCGGTACGCCTCCTTGGCCTCGGGGCGGTCCCACAGGTAGCCCTCGAGGTAGACGAGCTTCGCCGCCGCCACGACGTCGGCATCGACGTCGTCCGGCGTGAGGAGCGACGACATCCCGAGGAACGTGTTCATCGTGCGTTGGGCGTCGGGCGTGACGACGATCAGGCAGCGCCCCGTCGGCGCGTCGGCGGACGCCGCCGGCTTGTTCGGGAACAGGACCCCCACGGCGTGCAGGTCGTGGCCGAACACCTCGCCCAGGTCGTCGTCGGCCACCTTGCCGATGTAGGCGGCACGCGAGCCGAAGCTCGCCACGCCCGTCATCGTGTTGGCCGCCGAACCGCCCGACATCTCGACGGCCGCGCCGAGCGACGTGTACAGCGACACCGCCCGATCGGTCTCGATCAACGTCATCGATCCCTTCGCCAGGCCGTGGGCGTGGATGAAGGTGTCGTCGTGGTGAGCGATGACGTCGACGAGCGCGTTGCCGATGCCCACCACGTCGAACCGCTTGCCCGCAGGCCAGGAGCGTGTCACGTGCGCAGAGGCTATCGGGCGGGCGGACCTCGGACCGGACTCTCGGCCCGAGGACGGCAACGCCGCCCGGGCCGGGGTGGGTCGCCGCCCGTTGGGTACGCTCCGCCCGTGAGCGCCAACCCCCATCGCCTGCCCCGCACCGCGGTGCCCTCCCGCTACGACCTGCTGCTCGAGCCCGACCTCGACGCGGCGACGTTCCGGGGCCACGTGGCCATCCGGCTGGAGCTCGCCGAACCGACCGACACGCTGGTCTGCAACGCAGCCGAGCTCGTGGTGGCGTCGGCCCAGGCCCGCACTCCGGCCGGCGACGTCCAGGGGTCGGTCACCCTCGACGAGGACACCGAGCGCTGCACGTTGCGCTTCCCGAGCCCGTTGCCCGCCGGTCCCGTGACGCTCACCATGGTGTTCACCGGCGTCCTCAACGACAAGCTGCGCGGCTGGTACCGCTCGACGTACCTCGATTCGGCGGGAGCCACCCGGGTCATCGCCACCACCCAGATGCAGGCCACCGACTGCCGTCGGGCGTTCCCGTGCTGGGACGAGCCCGACTTCAAGGCCGTGTTCGCGCTCACCCTGGTCGTCGACGAAGGCCTGCTCGCCGTGTCGAACGGGCCCGAGACCGGCCGCGAGCAGCGCCCGGCCGGAAAGGTCGCCATCCGCTTCGCCGACACCATGGCGATGTCGACCTACCTGGTGGCCATGGTGGTCGGCCCGCTCGAAGCCACCGAGCCGGTCGACGCCGCCGGCACGCCGCTCCGGGTCGTGCACGTCCCCGGCAAGGGCCATCTCACGGGCCTGGCCGTCGATTCGGCCCGGGCCGCGCTGACGTGGTTCCAGGACTACTACGGGATTCCCTACCCGTCCGACAAGGTCGACCTGCTGGCGCTGCCCGACTTCGCGGCCGGCGCCATGGAGAACCTCGGCTGCATCACGTTCCGCGAGAACCTCCTGCTCATCGACCAGAGCACGGCCACCCTGCAGGAGCAGCAGGTGCTGGTGGACGTGGTGGCTCACGAGCTGGCCCACATGTGGTTCGGCGACCTCGTGACGATGCGCTGGTGGAACGGCATCTGGTTGAACGAGGCGTTCGCCACGTTCATGGAGGTGGCCGCGGCCGACTCGTTCCGACCCCAGTGGAACCGGTGGACGACGTTCTCGCTCGAACGTTCGGGTGCGTTCGAGGTCGACGGGCTGCGCTCGACGCGCCCCGTCGAGTTCGAGGTCGTCTCCCCCGCCGACGCCGACGGCATGTTCGACGTGCTGACGTACGAGAAGGGCGCATCGCTCCTGCGCATGCTCGAGCAGCACCTCGGGCCCGACCGGTTCCGCGAAGGGGTCCGCCACTACCTGCACGCCCACGCCTACGGCAACACCGAGACGTCGGACCTGTGGGACGCCATCGAGGCGGTCAGCGGCCAGCCCGTGCGCCGCATGATGGACTCGTGGATCTGGCAGGGTGGGTACCCGGTCGTCACCGCCTCGGTCGACGGTGAACAGCTCGTGCTGCGCCAGCACCGCTTCCTGTACGACGGCGGCACCGACGACGCCACCACCTGGGTCGTGCCCGTGCCGGTCCGCCAGATCGTCGGTGGCGCGCAACGCCTCGAGAAGGTCGTGCTCGAAGACGACGAGGTCCGCCTGCCGCTGCTCGGCCACGACGGTGTGGTCGTCGTGAACGCCGGTGGCCACGGCTTCTTCCGCGTCGCCTACGCCGACGAGCTGCTCGAGGCGCTGCAGGGGCCCGAGCTGGCGGCGCTCTCGACCGTCGAGAGGTACTCGCTCATCGACGACACCTGGGCCAGCGTGGTCGCCGGTCGCACCAGCGCGCTGTCGTTCTGCCGGTTCGCCCGAGGGTTCGCCACGGAGGAGGACCTCGCCGTGTGGCAGGTCCTGCTCGCCGCGCTGCGCACCTGTGATCGGCTCGTGCCCGACGCCGACCGTGCCGCGTTCCAGGGCTACGTGCGGGCGCTCGTCGGCCCGGCGCTGGCCCGCCTCGGCTGGGAGCCGGCGGCCGACGAGAGCGACCTGCGCCGGGAGCTGCGCGGCCAGCTCGTGCGCGCCGCCGCGCTCCTCGGCGCCGACGGTGAGGTGGCGGGACGGGCCCGCGCCGTCTTCTCCGCCGGCGCGGGCGATCCTGCGGTCCTGGCCGCCTGCACGGCCGTCGTGGCCGCCACCGGCGGCGTCGACGACTACGAGCGCTTCCTGCACGGCTTCCGCACCGCGGCGACGCCCCAGGAGGGTCTGCGCTACCTGTACGGACTGGCCGAGTTCTCCGAGGTCGACCTGTTCGATCGCACGCTGGCGTTCGCGCTGTCGGGCGAGGTGCGGTCGCAGAACGCGCCGTTCGTGCTCAACCGGTGCCTGGCCCACCGTGAACTGGGCGAGCGCGCCTGGCGCTTCGTGCGCGAGCACTGGGAGGACGCCAACCGGCTGTTCCCCAACAACCTGATGGTGCGCATGGTCGACCCGGTGAAGCTGCTGCTCCAACCGCACCAGGAGGCGGAGGTGGCGGCGTTCTTCGCCGAGCATCCGATCCCCCAGTCGGCCAAGACCCTGACCCAGATCCTGGAGCGGCAGCGCATCAACGTGGCGCTGGCCCAGCGCGACGGCGCCGCGCTCGGCGCGGGCATCGCCGCTCTCGCCGGCTGACGGGCGGGCGGCGCGGGGCCCGCGGCTAGCTTGCCGCGCATGGCCGACCACACCTGCTTCGCCGTCGACGTCGCCGACGGCATCGCCCACGTCCGCATGATTCGCCCCGAGCGGGCGAACTCGATGATCCCCGCGTTCTGGCGCGAGCTGCCCGCCATCGTGAACGAGCTGTCCGACGCCGGCACCGCACGGGTGCTACCTGTCGGCCGAGGGTCGTCACTTCTCCTCGGGCATGGACACCACCGTGTTCACCGGCGACGGCGGTCTCGCCGCGGCCGACGGCCCGCGCGCCGGCCGCGAGAGCGCGGCGCAGCTCGGCGCCCGCTTCCGCGAGATGGCCCTCGACACCCAGCGCTCGTTCAACGCGCTCGAGGCGGCCCGCATGCCGATCATCTGCGCCATCCAGGGCGCCTGCGTCGGCGGTGGCGTCGACATGGTGACCGCCGCTGACCTGCGCTACGCCACGCAGGACGCGTTCTTCTGCATCCAGGAGATCAACATCGGCATGACCGCCGACGTGGGCACGCTGCAGCGTCTGCCCAAGCTCGTGCCGCCGGGCGTGGTGGCCGAGCTGGCGTACACCGGTCGCCGCATGCCCGCGGCGCGGGCGCACCAGGTCGGCCTCGTGAACGAGGTGTACCCGGATCACGCCACGATGATGGAGGCGGTGCTGGCGACGGCGGCGGAGATCGCG
>JANPGL010000483.1:0-4099 GCA_031423915.1 Actinomycetes bacterium
GGCGTCCGCCGTCTCCTCGAGCGCTCGCTCGATGCGGCTCACTCTGGTGCGATGGGTGCGGCGCGCCACCAGCACGCCGACCACCGCGGCGGCCGGCGCACCAGCGACGATGAACGGGCTCATCAGCAGCGCCCCGAGCCCCACGCCGGCCAGGGTGACCATGCCGGCGCTCGACCCGACGGCGACGGCCGCGAAGCGGGCGTCGGACACGTCGGCGTGCAGGCAGATGGCGGCGGTTCCGTCGGCCACCGAGCCCACCGCGCTTCGCACCTCACCCACTTTCGAGAGGCCACCCGCGCCGTGGATCGTGCGCACGGCCCGGCCAGCCGAGGCCAGGGGATCGGTGCGGCGGCGCGCCACCACCACCCCGGCGGTCGCACGGGTGACGCGGAGCAGGTGACCGCGGTCGAGCCACTCGCCGGCCAGCCGATCGGCGTCGGCCGCCGTCACGCGGCAGTGCCGGACGACGGCGATGCGACGCGGCCCGATCCACCGGTCCATCCGGCGGGGCGGTGCGTCGGGGGCGACGCCGGCGCGCGACTCCGCCATGGCCATGGCCATGGCCACGGGCCCGAGGCCGAGCTCTGCGGCTGCCGCTTCGAGCGCATCCGCGCTCAGCACCTGCGGCGGCGGTGCCAGGCGCTCGAGCTGCACGGCGCGGCGCAGGATGCGCTGTGCCTCGGACAGCTCCAGGTCGGACATGGCGTCCAGCGTAGGCGCCGTGTCCAGCCGGCCGACCTCGACGTTCGGCCCTGGTCCGCCGATGTGCGAGGGCGCACGATGGGGGCATGAGGCCGGGCACCGTTCGCCCAGCCGGCCGAGGAGGCTGCCATGAGCGCGCTGCGCATCTGGACGGTGACCGTCGCGTTCACCGAGGACGGCGACAAGACCCGGGCCGACGCCCTGCTCGCCGGTGGGCCGGAGGACCTGCGCGGCTGGGGTCGCGCCAAGCGCAACCCGGCCGACCCCGATCTGCCGGCGGTGGGCGAGGAGATCGCGGCGTCGCGCGCCCTGCACGACCTGGCCCATCACCTGGCCGAGCGCGCCGCCTCCACCATCGAGGACTGGGAAGGCCGTCCCGCCCATGTCTCCGAGTCACGCATCAACTGAACCGAGGTCGCACCGGATCCTGGTGACCGGCGCGGCGGGGCAGATCGGCGCCGAGCTCGTGCCCGCGCTGCGGGCTCGCTATGGCGCCGAGAACGTCGTGGCGTCGGACGTGCGAATGCCACCCGTCGGCCACACCGGCGAGGGGCCGTTCGAGCACCTCGACTGCCAGCGCAGTCGCGAGATCGAATCGGTGCTGCGCCGCCACGGCATCGACACGATCTACCACCTGGCCGCGCTGCTGTCGGCCGCCGCCGAGAGCCGGCCGCGCCAGGCCTGGGACGTCAACATGGGCGGCGTGTACCGCATCCTCGAGGCGGCCCGGCAGCACGGCTGCGCGGTGTTCCATCCGTCGTCGATCGGTGCGTTCGGTCCCTCCACGCCCCGCCACGGCACCCCACAGGACACGGTGCAGCGCCCCACCACGATGTACGGCGTCACGAAGGTGGCGGCCGAACTGCTGTGCGACTACTACGCCGCCCGCTTCGGCGTCGACACACGGGGCCTGCGCCTGCCCGGGCTCGTCTCGTACGTGGCGCCGCCGGGCGGGGGTACCACCGACTACGCCGTCGACATGTTCCACCAGGCGCTGCGCTACGGCCACTACGTGTGCTACCTCCGATCCGACACCATGCTCGACCTGATGTACATGCCCGATGCCGTGCGGGCCATGATCGACGTCATGGAGGCCGACCCGTCGCGCCTCGAGCACCGCAACGCGTTCAACGTGGCGGCGTTCGCGGTCACGCCGGCGATGCTGGCCTCGGCGATCGCCCGCCACGTCCCCGGCTTCGTCGTCGAGTACGAGGTGGACCCTGTGCGCCAGGCCATCGCCGACTCGTGGCCGGCGTCGCTCGACGACTCGGCCGCCCGACGCGAGTGGGGATGGGCGCCGCGGTTCGATCTCGACGCCGCCGTCGTCGACATGCTCGCCCACCTGCGGGAACGCCGCAGGGTTCCCGACTGAACCACCGGAGGTATTCCGTGCCCCTTGACCGTGTTGCTCCCGTGCTGGCTGCCCGCGTGGCCGAGATCGACGATCGGGGGGCGGCGAAGCGCCACGAGCGGGTGGTCACCCGAGTCGTCCCGGCCGGTGGGGGCCGCGGCCCGAGTGTGGAGCTGGCCGGCGTCCCCGGCCGCACGTTCGTGCGTTGCAACACGAACGGGTACCTCGGCCTGGCCGCGCACCCGGCGGTGCGCGCCGCGGCCGACCGGGCCACCGCCGCGTTCGGCGTGGGTCCGCAGGCCGTGCGCTTCATCAGCGGCACGTACGCACCTCACGTGGCTCTGGAGCGCCGGCTCGCCGAGTTCCACGGCCGCGAGGCGGCGATGTTGTTCAGCTCGGCCTACACCACGGTGCTCGGTGTGCTCCCCGCACTCGTGACGCCGGAGACGGCCGTCGTCAGCGACGAGCTGAACCACAACTGCATCATCACGGCGGCCAAGCTGGCGCAGCCGGCCCGGCGGCTCGTGTACCACCACCTCGACCGCGACGACCTCGAGGCGCGGCTCGATGAGGCGACGGCTGCGTGCGCCCGTGTCGTGGTGGTGACCGATGGGGTGTTCAGCATGCGCGGCGACCACGCGCCGTTGGACGTGATCGACGCGCTGGCCCGGCGAGCCCATGAACGTTGCGCCGAGGGTGTGATCACCGTGGTCGACGACTCGCACGGCGTGGGCGCGTTCGGCGCCACCGGACGCGGCACCGAGGAGGTGACCGGGTCGCGCGGTGACGTCCTGGTGGCCACGCTGGGCAAGGCCTTCGGTGCCAACGGCGGCTACGTGTGCGGTCCCCGGGTGCTGATCGACGCCCTGCGCGAGACGTCGCCGCTCAGCACGTTCTCGAACCCGATCTCGCCGGCCGACGCGGCGGCCGCCCTCGCTGCCGTCGACATCGTCGACTCGCCCGAGGGGATCGAGCTGCTGACCGGCCTGCGGGCACGGACCCGCCGATTCGCCGCCGGGCTGGTGGCCGCCGGGTTCGAGACGATCCCGGGCGACCACCCAGTGGTGCCGTTGCTCACGCGAGACGCGGCGTGGAATCAGGCGCTCGTGGCCCACCTCTACGAGCACGGCGTGCTCGCCACGGCGCTCGGCCATCCGGTGGTGCCGCTCGGCGAGGAGGAGATCCGCTTCCAACTGAGCGCCGAGCACACCGACGCCGACATCGACGAGGTGCTCGCCGTGCTGCGGGCCGCGCCCGTCCGGGCGCCTCAGCGGTAGTAGCCGCTGACGTCGATGAGGAAGTTCGTGGGCCCGGTGCCCCCGGCGCGGACCTTCACGGCCCCCGCCAGGCTGGTGGCGGCCACGGCGTAGTTGGCCACGATCTGGCCCGGGCCCGACCAGTTGAGGTTCGAGGTGCCCGAGTACGCCTGGTCGGCGGAGAACACGGCCAGGAAGCCGGCGCCGACGGTGTCGACGACGGTGATGTTGAGCGCGGCGGCCGTGGCGGGGGCCGGTACTGCGTCGACCGGCGTCGCCGAGGCGCCGGCGTAGCCGAGCGTCAGGTCGATCGTGCGCTCCTGACCGGGTGCGAGGGGCCCGTCGCCGGTCGATGCCGGCCCCTGGCCGGCGCGGGAGTCGTAGATGCGCACCGGCACCGGGAGCGGATGGAACTGACCTGCGGTGTCGCGGCCCGCCACCTTCACCCAGCCGAGCGCACCCTCCCCGACGGGCACCGAGAACCACAGCGAGAACTCGTCATCGACCAGCAGCTCGCCGGGAGAGTGGATCCCGATCGACGGGCCCACCTGGTCGGCCGCGCCCGCGCCGCGCATCGTGCGAGGAGGCAGGAAGCGGACGTGGGCACCCAGCGCGGCCAGCGCCAGCGCCACCGGCGCCTCCTGGGGCGCGGTCGGCGGGGGCCCGGTGGCGGCGCCGGCCCCCGCCCCCCCGGCCCGCCGGGGGGGGGCCGGGCCGCCCGTCACCCCCCCCCCCCCCCCCCATACCCCCCGCCCGCGCGGGGAGAGGGGGCGGCCCCCGGTAGGCCCCC
>JANPGL010000484.1:0-14985 GCA_031423915.1 Actinomycetes bacterium
TGCACGGCCCCGGGCGGCAGGTTCAGGTTCGACGCCATCGGCCGGGGCACGCCCGCCGGCCACACCGTGAGGAACGTCGACGTCGACGGCGACACGGCGGTGACGTTCAACGCCGCGCCCGTGGAGTTGGCGCCGCACGCCGGCACCGTGGTCACGTCGACCTGCTGCAGTGGCCCGAGCGGTGTGGCCCGGCCCCCCGTGCCGTCACGCGTGTCGAGCGTGCGCACCGGCGTGATGGGGGTGAGCCGTTGGCCGCCTTGCGGCACGAAGTACCCGAGGACGTCGACGACGACGTGCGACGAGCCGACCGAGTTGAAGATCTTCACCTTGCCGTCGGCGCCCACCTTGGAGATCACCATGTTCGGGACGACGGAACCCGGCACGCCGTTCAGGTTCGAAGCGAGCGGTCGGGGGGTGCCGCTCGGCCACACGGTCAGGAACGGGGCGCTGGTGGGCTCGACGAGGGTCACGTTGAGAGCGACGGCGTTGACGCCGGCGGGAACCGAGCCGCGCCCGGCGATCTGGAGGCCGAGCTCCTGGCCGCCGAAGGCCGGCGCACGGCACCCGCCATCGGCCAGCGGTGCCGTGCGCGTGTCGAGGATGCGTTCGGGGCTGATCGGCACGAACTCGCCGAGGCCCGACCCTCCGGGGGCGTCGTAGCGCACGGGGGCGCTCGAGCGGGCCGTCGTGCTACCGGCGCCGCCCGTCATCTTCACGAACACCCAGTACTGCCCGGCCGGGAGTCGGGCGCCGCGGGCGTCGAACCCGTTCCACCGGAACGTCTGCACACCGCCACCACCGCCGGTCGAGCCGACGAGCGTGCCGCCGTCGTAGGCGTTGGGATCGGTGGACACGAACACCTGGGCCGCCGTGGCCCGGCCGCTCGAGTCCTGGAACGAGACGTCGTAGCCCGACGAGAAGCTCGGGTCGGCGGCCAGCGTCACGTTGTCGATCGAGAAGGCGCGGGCCGCCACGTCCTCGTGGGGATCGAAGCTCAAGGCCACGACCCGCCGGCCGCAGAACCCGACCTTCAGCGTCGTGTTCTCGTCGTGGACGAGGGCGGGCGGGTCGGTGCGCAGGTCGAGCGTGATCTTCTGGCAACCGGGGAACACCACGATGTCCTGGCTCTCGCTCCAGCGGCCGGGAGCGGCGTCGGTCTGCCACTGGAAGCGGCCGACCATGCCGCCTCCCGGACCGTTGGCCAGGCTGAACGAGCCGTCGTAGCAGATGTCGACCGTGGCCCGGTGGTACACGCTCCCGTCGAACGGGACCGGCACGTTGAACCCGACGCTCGCGTCGTTCGAGGTGTTGACGGCGCGCAGCGCGCCGCCGCTCACGCCACCATTGGCCTGGGAGAGCGCGACGTCGGCGGCGTCGGACATGTCCCACGGGTTGCCGGCCACTTCGGTGGCGTAGTCGCCCTGGCCGACCTCGCTGGGCGACAGCACCTTGGGGGTCGGCACGGCCGGTGGAGCGTCGGGCGCGTCGGCACGGTGCAGGCGCACCCAGTCGAACTCCCACAGCGACGCCGGCTGCACGGGCGAGGTGACGAAGGCCAGGCGCGTCACGGTGCCGGCCCACGGCGCCGGCAGCTGCGCGTTGGGTGGCGCGGCCAGATCGATGGACTGCTGCGAGCAGCCGGCGGGGAGCACGATCGACGTCTGGCCCCGATCGCCTGCGCTGCGTTCCCAGCGCACGCCGATGTTGGCGTTGGCGCCGCGGTTGCACACGGCGAACGACAGGCGGGTGTAGCGCGCCGCGTCGACCGTCTGGTGCCTTCCGTCGCGGCCCCAGGGGAACACGCCGGGCCAGTCGAACACGAGCCGGATCTCGTTGCCGCCGTTCACGTTCACGCGGTACCAGCCGCCCGGGGTGCCGTCGCTGGCGGCGTCCGTGCGCGTTCCGGTTGTGCCCTGCACCCCGACCTCGGGGGTCGACGAGAGGTCGGCATCGTTCACGAAGTCCCACGGGTCGCCGTAGGCGTCGGTGGCGAAGTCGCCGCCCGTCGAGGCGCTCGGCCCGGGCGACAGCGGCGCAGGTGCCGGCCAGTCGAACGGGTCCAGGGCCTGGGCCCGGGGCGCGAAGGCCAGGCCGCCGGCGGCGACCACGGCGATGACCGCGAGCGGGGCGAAGAAGCGACGCATGAGGGAGTCCTCCCTGGTCGAGGCCTCCCGACACCGTCGGTCGAGTCCGTCGTCCAGTACCAAGTTGGCGCCCGCCGGCCGGGAACCTAGCCCACACCCTGGCGGCCGGAACCGGCGAGCAGCTCAGAACTCGACCAAGAAAACCCCAACGGGCACCACCGGCCGTTTCGGTGGCAGCATGGAACGCACGATGGCACCGCAGGACGAACCGACCACCACGGCGGCGGCCCCGTATGCCGAGCGGCTGGCCCGGCTGGAGGGCGTCTGGTGGAAGCGCGTGCTCGACGTGCAGGCGCCCTACCGTCGCAACGTTCGCCGGCTGGCGCCCGGTCGCACGCTCGACGTCGGGTGCGGCCTCGGTCGGAACCTCGGCCATCTCGGTGGGAACGGCGTCGGCGTGGACCACAACCCGGCCGCGGTGGCTGAGTGCCGCCGGCGCGGTCTCGTCGCCTACACGACGGACGAGTTCGCCGACGCGTCCGAGGCGGTGCCCGGGGCCTTCGATCACCTGCTGGTGGCGCACGTGCTCGAGCACCTCGTGCCGTCAGCGGCGATCGAGCTGCTCGCCTCGTACCTGCCGTACGTGCACGGTGCCGGCAGCATCGTGGTCATCACGCCGCAGGAGGCCGGCCAGCGCTCCGACCCCACGCATCTCACGTTCCTCGACCACGACGCCGTGCGGGCGCTGCTGGCGCCGCTCGGTCTGCGCGTCGTGGAGCAGCGCTCGTTCCCTCTGCCCCGCGTCGTCGGGCGCGTCTTTCGCCACAACGAGTTCGTCACCGTGGCCCGGGTGCCGTAGCCACCCGTGCCTGCCGCCGTGCCTGCCATCACGTTCGCCGTGCCGTACTACCGCGACGCCGCGCTGCTGGCGCGCGCCGTGGCCAGCGTGCGCGCGCAGACGGTCGAAAACTGGGAGCTCGTCGTCGTCGACGACGCCGGTCCCGACGGTCCCGCGGGCGAGGCCGTCGTGGCCGAGCTGGGCGACGATCGCGCCCGGTACGTGCGCCACGACGTGAACCTCGGGCTGGCCGGGAACTGGAACCGCGGCCTGCTCGCGGCGCGGGCGCCGATCGTCACGCTGCTGCACGCCGACGACGAGCTGGCGCCTCGCTACGCCGAGCTGGTGCTGGCCGCCCACGCCCGCCATCGGGGTGCCGCCGCGGTGTACTGCGGAACCGAGATCATCGACGGCGACAGCCGGCCGCTGCGATCGCTGCCCGACCTCGTCAAGCACGTCATCAAACCGCGCCACCCCGGTGACGCGGTCGTGGAGGGCGACCGCGGACTGGCGTCGCTCATGCGGGGCCAGTACGTGTTCTGCCCGACGCTGGCGTTCCGGCGTTCCGAGCTCGGGCCGTTGGCGTTCGACCGACGCTGGCGCATGGTCATCGACCTCGCCATGCTGGCCGAGCTGCTCTTCGCCGGGCGGCGGCTCGTGGGCATCCCCGAGGTCGCGTACCGCTACCGGCGCCACGGCGCCAACGAGTCGGCCATGCTCACCGCCGAGTCGACGCGCTTCGCCGAGGAGGAAGAGCTGCACCGGTTGATCGCCGAGCGCGCGGCCGGCATCGGATGGACGCGCGCGGCCCGGATGGCCGCGGCCATGCCCACCGTGCGGCTGCACGCGGTGTACCGGGCGCTCGGCGACGTGCGACGGCTCGACCTGCCGGCCGCGGCGAGGAAGCTGTCGTCGATCCGTCGGCCCTAGCGCGACGCTTCGAGAACGCGTCGCATCTGGTCGAGGATGCGATGGCCGGCGGCGAACCAGGCCCGACGGCGGTGCCACCCGATGGCGGTCGAGCCCCGGCGGTCGGGCCGCAGCGTGAGCACCAGCCCGTAGGTGTGCCACGGCGTCACCTCGAGCTCCACCGGCACGGCCAGGAACGAGACGCGCAGATGGAGCCGGCCGCGAAGGGCACGGCTCGGACCGACGCCGGCGTCGTCGCCGTCCGGGTGGAGCGCCAGCGTGCCGAGCGCCACCCGGGTTCGTGACGGCTGGAGGCCCCACCGACGATCGAACGCCTGGAGGAGCAGCCGGGGTTCGCCGAGCACGCGATGGATGACGATCGAATCGTCCTTGGCGCCCTCGCCGCCGACGTCGAGCGACTTGGGCGGCGCCATCTGGCCGTCGCCCTCGACCACCTCGGTCACCCATTGGCCGACCTTGGCGGCGACGTCGCGGGCGGTGACGCGCGGCGGCGCCGGCTCGGGTCGGCGCGGCCGGTCGTCGAGCTCGAGGTACAGGGGCAACTCGTCAGCCGGGCGCTCACCCACGCCGACAGTCTTCCGCACGCGGGCGCTCAGCCCTGACCGGGATGGGTGTGACCCGTCCAGGTTTGCCCGTCGTAGTACCGCAGGAGGCTCGGGTTCCAGGGGTCGGCGTACCAACCGGGGGGTGTAGCGACCGGCGCTGCGGGCGCCCCGAACCCGGCGGGCGGATAGGCGGCGGGCGGATAGGCGACCGGCGCGTAGCCTCCGTACGGAGCCGAGGCGGCCAGCGCCGCACGGTTGTCGGCCCCGTTTCGCCGAACCGCGCCGACGATGAGCAGCACGATGGCGAGCACGAACAGCAGGCTGGCCGCGATGGCGCCGAGCACCCACCCCAAGGCGGCACGGAACGAATCGCCGAGCGCGCGGGCCACGACGACGTCGGTCGGTGGGCCGCCGATCCGCACCGAGTAGCGCCCGGACGAAGGCGTGCTGAAGCGCACCGTGGCCGTGAACTGCGCGCTGCCCCGTGAGAGCGTCTCGGTCACGTTGCCGGGTTGGCGCGTGGCGACGACCTGTCCACCGGGGCCGGTCACCGTCACGTCGCGGGGCGTCAGCACCCCGCTGTGGTTTTGCGAGAACGTGGCGCTCCCGACGCTCGTCGTCGAGCCGGTTCGCTCGTAGACGGCGTAGGTCGCCTGCTTGGCGTCGAGGGTGAACTCCACCGGCGTCCGGCGGATCGGGCTCGTCAGCCCCTGGCCGACACCGCGCACCGTCATGACGATCAGCGGGATGCCGGCGACGACGGACAGCGCCAGCAGGCCGAGCGACAGCTTGAGGCTAGGGCCGGGTCGGCGGGCCGGCTCGGCGTGGGCGTGGCCCAGGATCGAGGTGGACGTGGGTGGTTGGGTGTTCAACGGTCCCTCCCTTCACCAGGGATCATGTCCGTGCGGACGGCATCCGGGTCGGGAACGGGGTGGTCACGGCTGGCGGCGACGACGCCCGGTCGGGCGCCGTTCGTCCACCCCGGTCGGTTCGCTGACCTCGGCCCGGCGCACCTCGAACCCGAGCCCGCCGAGGCTCACGATGACGGCGCGCCCCAGGAACACGAGCGCGGCGAGCGGCCGGGCCGAGGACTGGCCCGACAGCCGCGGCGCCATCGTGACGGCCACCTCCTCGACGCGATAGCCGGCCCGACCCGCGACGACGATGGCCTCGAACGTGTCGCCCAGGTAGTGGACCGGGTACGAGCGGGCAAACTCATCGAGCAGCGGCCGGGCGATGGCGCGCAGGCCCGACGACGCGTCGGTGATCGGCCGACCTGCCGCCGTGCTGGCGATGCGGGCCAGGAGCCGCATGGCCAGGCGACGGTTGCCGGGCACGTCCATCCCCGGCTCGTCGCCGCGGAACCGGCTGCCGATCACGAGGTGGGCGCCGGTGCGGGCCTGGGCGTCGAGCACGGCGGCGATCTCGTCGGCGGGGTGCTGGCCGTCGGCATCGCACTGCACGACCATGTCGTACCCGTGCTCGACGGCGTAGCGGAACCCGCAGCGCAGCGCACCACCCACGCCGAGGTTGATCGGCAGCGTCAGCACCGTGGCACCCGCGGAGCGGGCCTGCGCCGCGGTGTCGTCGGTGGAGCCATCGTCGACGACCGCCACGTCATAGCCGTGGCGCCGGAGATCGCTCACCACGTCGGCGACGCTCGCCCCCTCGTTCCACGCCGGGACGACGACGAGCACGTGTGCGCTCATGCGTCGGCCGGCGCGCGCGTCTCGAGCTCGTCGAGACGGTTGGCCAACAGGGCGTGGGCCTCGGCCAGCTCGCGCACCTGGGCCTGCAGGCCCGACACGCTGATCGACAGCTGGATGGCGATGGCCACCATGAGCCCCGTAGCCCCGGCCAGCAGGACGCCGGTGGCCGTCATCGAGAACAGCTTGGCGATGGGCGTCACGAGCGGTGCGGCGGCCGCGCCGACGAGGGTGACGATGCCCACGGCGAGCCAGCCGACGGCGTAGCGCAACGTGATGAGCCGCTTGCGGGCCAGGGTGATGGCGGCGATGCCGAGGAGCACCCCTCCGAGCGCGATGAGCGCGCCCTGCCGGAACGCCGCCGACACTCAGACCCTCTTCTTCGGCGCGGCCGCCTTCTTCGGCGCAGGCGCCTTCGCGGCTGGGGCGGCCTTCTTGGCGGCGGTCTTCTTCGGCGCGGCGGCCTTCTGTGGGGCGACCTTCTTCGTGGCGGCCTTCTTCGTGGCGGCCTTCTTGGCCGGCGCTGCGGTCGCCATCGGGCGGTCCTGCTTGTCCTTCTTGGCCGCCTTCTGGGCCTTCTTCCACTCGCGGACCTTGCCGAGCGACGCAGGGTCGGAGATGTCGGCCACCGACCGGGGGACGTCGTCGCCGAACTTGCCGGCGGCCTCGCGCCAATCGACCGGCGCGACGCCCTGACGCTTGGCCAGCAGCGCCAGGAAGATCTTGGCCTTCTCCTCGCCGTAGCCGGGCAGCTCGCGCAGGCGGGCGTACAGCTCGGCACCGGTGGCCACGCCGGCCCACACGCGGGTGGCGTCGCCGTCGTACCGATCGGTGATCGTGGCGCACACGTCGTGGATCCGGCGACCCATCGAGGCCGGGAACCGGTGGATGGCGGGCTTGGCGCAGCACACCGCCACGAACGCCTCGGGGTCCATGGCGGCGATGCGGGCGGCGTCGAGGTGCCCGAGCCGCTCCCGCAGGGTGGCCGGGCCCAGGAACGCCCACTCCATGGGGACCTGCTGGTCGAGCAGCATGCCGAGGAGCAGGGCCAGACCGTCGGTGTTGAGCAGCAGGTCGGCGTCGGTGTCGCCGGTGATGTAGAGCGTGCCTGGCATCTCACCGATGGTAGCGACCGGGGGGTGCACCAAAACGACCACCGGCCGGCGGCAGCATGGGGGGCCTAGCTGCAACCGGCCGGTCTGGCCATGTCCAACCTCGGTTCACCAGGGGTCATCCCCTTTGACGACGTCTGGCTCTTCCGTTCGGGCCACCCACCACCTGGCGCCCTGCGTGAAAGCTATGTCACGGCCCGTGAAGCCGGTGTTGACGAGATCGAGAAGTTCCGACCGCCGCCGACCGGGCCGGGTCAGGCCAGCGCGGGGTTGACGGCCTCGGGGTCGAGGCCGTACCGGGCGATGGCCTCGGCCACCGTCTCGGCCTTCACCTCGCCCCGGGCGGCCAGGGCCGACAGCACGCCCACGACCACGCTCGGGGTGTCGACCTCGAAGTGGCGGCGCAGCGCCTCGCGGGTGTCGGAGCGGCCGAAGCCGTCGGTGCCGAGGGGCACGAAGTGGTGCCCGGGAAGGAAGCGGGCGATCTGTTCGGGGACCAGCTTCATGAAGTCGCTGACCGCCACGATGGGCCCCTGCGCGTCACAGAGCAGCCGGGCGACCAGCGGTACCTTCGGGGTGTCGATCGGGTGCACCCGGTTCCACCGTTCCACACCGAGGGCCTCGTCGCGCAAGGCCTTGTAGCTCGTGGCCGACCACAGCTCGACGGCGACGTCGTAGCGCTCGGCCAACTCGATGACGGCCGCCCGGGCCGCACCCTGCGCGCTGCCCGAGAAGAGCAGCGTCGCCTTCCTGGTGGGGCCGGCCGGAGCGGCCTGCCACCGGTAGAGACCCTGCAGGATGCCCTGGGTGATGCCGTTCATGTCGGCGTCGGGCGGCAGCGCAGGCATCGGGTAGTTCTCGTTGTAGAGGGTCAGGTAGTAGAAGATGTCCTCGGGGTTGGGCCCGTACATCCGGCGCAGCCCGTCACGGATGATGACGGCCATCTCGTAGGCGAACGACGGGTCGTAGGCCTGGATCGGCGGCACCGTGGTGGCGAGCAGCAGCGAGTGCCCGTCCTGGTGCTGGAGGCCTTCGCCGAGCAGCGTGGTCCGACCGGCGGTGGCGCCGAGCAGGAAGCCGCGGCTGCGGGCGTCGGCGGCCTGCCAGATGAGGTCACCGACCCGCTGGAAGCCGAACATCGAGTAGAAGATGTAGAAGGGCACCATCGGGACGCCACGGTTCGAGTAGGCCGTCGCCGCCGCGATGAAGCTGGCCATGGCGCCCGCCTCGTTGATGCCTTCCTCGAGGATCTGACCGTCGGCCGACTCGGCGTACGACAGCAGCAGGTCGTGGTCGACGGGCTCGTACTTCTGCCCCTGCGACGCGTAGATCTTCAGCTCGCGGAACAGCGCGTCCATGCCGAACGTGCGGGCCTCGTCGGGCACGATGGGGACCACGCGCTGGCCCATGTGCTCGTCGCGTGCCAGGTTGCGGAGCAGGCGGGCGAAGCCCATCGTCGTCGACACGGCCTGGGTGCCCGAGCCGGCCAGCACCTCTTTGAACGTGTCGGGTGCGGGCTGTTGGAACGGCTTGCGGATCTCGACGCCGCGCCGCGGGATCGAGCCGTCGAGGGCGCGGCGGCGGTCCATCATGTAGCGGTACTCGATGGAGTCCGCGGCCGGGCGGAAGTACGGCGGCACGTCGCCGTCGAGGGCGTCCTCGGGGATCTCGTCGTGCAGGTACAGCCGGTCGCGCAGCTCCTTCAGCTGGTCCTTGGTCATCTTCTTGATCTGGTGCGTGGAGTTGCGACCCTCGACCCCGGGGCCGAGCGTCCAGCCCTTGACCGTCTTGCACAGGATGACGGTGGGTGCACCCGAGCCGAGGTTGTCGGTGGCGGCCTTGTAGGCGGCGTACAGCTTGCGGTAGTCGTGTCCGCCGCGGGGCAGGTTGCGCAGGTCGTCGTCGGTGAGGTGCTCGACCATCTTGCGCAGCCGAGGGTCGGGACCGAAGAAGTTGTCGCGGGCGTAGGCGCCCGACTCGACGGAGTAGCGCTGGAACTGGCCGTCGACCGTGGTGTTCATCTTGTTGAGCAGCACGCCGTCGACGTCGCGCGCCAGCAGCTCGTCCCACTTCGAGCCCCAGATGACCTTGATGACGTTCCAGCCGGCGCCGCGGAACACGGCCTCGAGCTCCTGGATGATCTTGCCGTTGCCACGCACCGGGCCGTCGAGGCGCTGGAGGTTGCAGTTGACGACGAACACCAGGTTGTCGAGCCGCTCGCGGGCCGCCAGCGACAAGGCGCCGAGCGTCTCGGGCTCGTCGCACTCGCCGTCGCCCAGGAAGGCCCACACGCGGCTCTGGCTCGTGTCGTCCATGCGGCGGTTGTGGAGGTACCGGTTGAAGCGGGCCTGGTAGATGGCGCTGATCGGGCCGAGGCCCATCGACACCGTCGGGTACTCCCAGAACTCGGGCATGAGCCGCGGGTGCGGGTAGCTCGACAGGCCCTTGCCGTCCCGGCCGATCTCGCGTCGGAAGTGGTCGAGGTCGTTCTCGCTCAGCCGTCCCTCGAGGAACGCCCGGGCGTAGATGCCCGGCGCGGCGTGGCCTTGGTAGTAGACGTGGTCGCCGGCCTGGCCGTCGTCCTTGCCCTTGAAGAAGTGGTTGAAGCCCACCTCGTACAGCGACGCCGACGACGCGAACGTCGACAGGTGGCCGCCGATGCCCTCGGCGTGCTTGTTGGCCCGGATGACCATCACGGCGGCGTTCCACCGGATGAAGGCGCGGATGCGGCGCTCGACGTGCTCGTCGCCGGGGAACCACGGCTCCTGTTCCGGCGGGATGGTGTTCACGTACGGGGTCGACACCGTGGCCGGGAAGCTCACCTGCAGCTCGCGGGCCCGCTCCAGCAGCTTCGACAGCAGGTACCGGGCACGGGTCTTGCCGTGCACGTCGACGATCGCGTCCAGGCTCTGGAGCCACTCGTTCGTCTCGGCCGGGTCGATGTCCGGGAGCTGGTTGACGAAGCCGTCGAAGATCATGGGGGCCATTCTCGCCCCGGATTCGGCCTTTTCGCGGTCCTACCGGCCGGTAATCCCTCTCGCCGTCGTCATCTCCTGCTGTGATCGATGCCCCGGGGTCGGTCGGCCCCCGGTCGCGACGTGGGATGCTCGACGGATGGTCGAAGTCGGCGACGGGCCGGTGCACGTGTTCACGGATGGCGCGTGCTCGGGGAACCCCGGGCCGGGCGGCTGGGCGTGGGCCGTGGCGCCCGACGGGATCGTGTTCGGCTCGGGCGGCGAGGCCCGCAGCACGAACCAGCGGATGGAGGTGCGCGCCGTGCTCGAGGCGCTGATCCGGTTCGGGTCCGGCCCCGTGGTCGTCACCAGCGACTCCACCTACGTCGTGAACTGCTTCCGGGACCGGTGGTGGCAGGGCTGGATGAATCGCGGGTGGCGCAACAGCCAGAAGCAGCCGGTCGCCAACCAGGACCTGTGGAAGCCGCTCGTCGAGCTGTACCGCCCCCGCGCCGCGGAAATCTCCTTCCGATGGGTCAAGGGGCACTCCGGGAATCCGATGAACGACCTGGTGGACCGGCTCGCCGTCGCCGCCGCACAGGAGGTCGCCGCCGGACGTGTCGTCGACTCGGCCCCCGCCCGGCCGGACCCGCCCGCCAGCCTCTTCTGAGGTCCCACCTGCCCCGCCCTCAGCCGAGACACCCTCACCCGAGACGCCGCCAATGACCGCCGCCGCCGACGCCCCCTCCCGCCCGACCGGCTCGGCCGCGGTGCTGGTGCACCGACCCGGGCTCGACGGGGTCCGGGGGCTGGCGGTGGCCGCCGTGGTCGCGTATCACCTCGGGTACGGCTGGGCCGGCGGGGGGTTCCTCGGCGTGTCGCTGTTCTTCACGCTGTCCGGCTACCTGGTCACGAGCGTGCTGCTCGCCGATCACGCCGAGCACGGGCGGGTGTCGCTGCGCGGCTTCTGGGCCCGCCGCGCCCGCCGCATCCTGCCGGCCAGCCTGGTGACCCTCGCCGGCGTCGTGCTGCTCGCCGCGTTCCTCCCCACCGCGCCCGGGCTGGCGGGCGACGTGCGCGCCGCGCTGGCCCAGGTGGCCAACTGGCGCTTCGTGTTCGCCCACCGGTCGTACGCCGACCGGTTCAGCGACCCCTCGCCCCTCCAGCACCTGTGGTCGCTCGCCATCGAGGAGCAGCTGTACGTGGTGCTCCCACTCGTCGCGGTCGTGTCCCTGCGGCGCGGCCGTCGCACCCTGGCCTGGGTGCTGGCCGGGTTGACGCTGGCCAGCGTGCTGGTCGGGGTGGTGCTGCGCGACGCCACGTTCGACCGGGTGTACCAGGGGACCGACGCCCGCGCCGCCGAGCTGCTGCTCGGTGCCCTGGCGGCCTGCCTCGTGCCCCCGGCCCGACGGGCGGCGGCACCGCTTCTGGCGCGGTCGCACGCCGGCGGTGCGCTGGCCCTCGCCGCGCTGGTCGCGCTGTGGGGTGCCACGCGGCTCGACGACCGCTGGCTGCGCCTCGGCGGGCTCGGTGCGGTGGCGCTCGTCCACACCGGCGTGGTGCTGGCGGCGGCGGGCCCGGCCGGCGCCCGTTGGTTCGGCGCCCGCCCGCTCGTGGCGCTCGGACGGATCAGCTACGGCGTGTACCTCTACCACTGGCCGCTCGTCGTCTGGCTCACGACCGACCGCACCGGCCTTGCCTGGTGGGTCGTCGACGCGCTCCGGGTCGTCGGTTCGCTCGGGCTCGCCGCGCTGTCGTACCGGTTCGTCGAGACGCCGGTGCGCCGGGGCGCGCTCGGGCCCCGCGTCTCGCGTCGGCTGGCCTGCTACGCCTTCGCCGGCACGCTGGTGGCGTCGCTGCTCGTCCCCGCGGCGGAGCCGGCCGGGGCCGCCGGCCTGCTGTCGCGCTACCACGCCGCCGCGTTGCCGACGACGACCGTGGGCACGGTCCCGGCACCGACGACGGTGCCCTCGCCGGCGACGCCCGGATCCGCGCCGGCGCCCGCCACGACGGTGGCCCCGGCGCCACCCCGCGCCCACGTGTGGCTCGTCGGCGACTCGATCCCGTACTCGTTGGCGCCCGCCTTCGCCACCGCCGCCCGCGCCCGCGGCATGGACAGCGTGAACCTCGCCGTGCCCGGCTGCGACGGCGCGCGCGGCTGGCCCACGACGAGGCTCGGCTTCGGGCTCGAGGACACCGAGACGCGCGTCGAGTGCCTGGCCTGGGAGACGCGCTGGCCCCAGTGGGCCGCCGCGCTGCCGCCCGACGTCGTGGTGCTCGTGCTCGGCGGCAACGTCACCCTCGACCGGCGGATCGACGGCGCGTGGCAGGGGCCCTGCGACGCCGAGTTCCGGGCGTGGTACGAGCCCGAGGTCCTGGCCCGCGTCGACTGGGTGCTGGCCAACACGGCGGCGCGGCCGGTGCTGACGCTCAGCCCGTGGGCGGAGGACTCCGTCATCGGTGTCCTGCCCCGCGACCACCGGGTCCGCACCGACTGCGTGAACGACGTCCTGCGCTCGGTCGCCGTCCAGCGGTCGGCGGTGCGGCTGGTCGATCTGCAATCGTTCGTGTGCCCGGCCGGGGAGGCGGAGCCCTGCCAGCCCTGGCGGCGCGACGGGCTGCACTTCGAGGGCGACGGCGCCACGACGGTCGCCGGTTGGCTGGCCGACCAGGCGCTGGCCGGCGCCCCCGCACCGACTTGACCCCTTGGTCAGGGCGACCCGTAGCATCCGCGGCATGGACATCACGGGTGCAAGTGCAATCGTCACGGGTGGGGCCTCGGGCATCGGTGCCGCCGCCGCCAGGCTGCTCGCCGCCAAAGGCGCCAAGGTGGTCGTCGCCGACCTCCAGGACGACAAGGGCAAGGCGCTGGCCGCCGAGATCGGGGGCGCCTTCTGCCACGTCGACGTGACCAAGACCGAGGACATCATCGCCGCGGTCGAGACGGCCGCCGAGATGGGCCCGCTGCGCGTGCTCGTGAACTCGGCCGGCATCGGGTTCGCCAGTCGCACCGTGGGCAAGGACGGTTCGTACGACTCGGCCCACAACCTCGACTGGTTCAAGCGGGTCATCGCCATCAACCTCGTCGGCTCGTTCGACTGCATCCGCATCGCCGCCACGGCGATGTCGAAGACGGCGCCGCTGGCGAACAACGAGCGGGGCGCGATCGTCAACATCGCCTCCGTGGCGGCGTTCGACGGCCAGATCGGTCAGGCGTCGTACTCGGCGTCGAAGGGCGGCGTCGTGGGCATGACCCTCCCGATCGCCCGCGACCTGGCGGCCATCGGCGTGCGCATCAACACCGTGGCGCCCGGCCTGATCGACACGCCGATCTACGGCGAGGGCGACAACTCCGAGGCGTTCAAGGCCAACCTGCAGAAGGGCGTCCTGTTCCCGCAGCGCCTGGGCGAGCCCGAGGAGCTGGCGTCGATGGTCATCGAGTGCATCACGAACAGCTACATGAACGCCGAGACCATCCGCGTCGACGGCGGCATCCGCATGCCCCCGAAGTGACCTGACGTCACGTCACGGTCGAACACACGGCCCCGGGCATGAGCCCGGGGTCGTGCCGCGTCTACGCTCGCCCCTCACCGCAGGGGGCGGCGCACCACCACCGGGGGAAGACCATGGCGAGTCCGCAGGCCGAGGCGATGAAGGCGATGATGCGGGAGTTCCGCAACTCGGTGGTCACCGACGCGCCGTCGACCGCCGAGGAGCAGCGCGCCGCCGCCGAGGCCAGCATGGCCGGCATGTCGGCGGCGCCCACCGGCGTGTCGTACGAGCCGTGCACCTTGGGTGGCGTGCCCGGCCAGCGCGTGTCGGTCGACGGCGGAGCGGCCGGCCGGACGATCCTGTTCCTGCACGGCGGCGGTTACGTGATCGGCTCGTCGAACAGCCACCGGGGCATGGTCGGCCACCTTTGCAAGGCCGCCGACGCCGAGGCCTACGTCATCGACTACCGCCTCGCCCCCGAGCACCCGCATCCGGCCGCCGTCGACGATGCCGTGGCCGCCTACGTCGCGCTCCTCGACGGTGGCACGGCGCCGTCGTCGATCGTCATCTCGGGCGATTCGGCCGGCGGCGGCCTCACCGTGGCCGCCCTGGCGGCGATCCGCGAGCGCGGCCTGCCGGCGCCCGCCGGTGCGGTGCCCATGTCGCCGTGGGTCGACCTCGAGGGCACCGGCGAATCGATGGAGACGATGGCCGAGCTCGACCTCGTCGTTGGGCGCGACGGCCTGAAGATGATGTCCGACGCCTACCTGCAAGGTCAGGACGCCCGCCAGCCGAGCGCGGCGCCGCTGTACGCCGACCTGCGCGGCCTGCCGCCGCTGTACATCCAGGTCGGCGGCGAGGAGACGCTGCTCGACGACTCGACCCGATTGGCCAGCCGGGCGGCCGCGGCCGGTGTCGCCGTGCGCCTCGACGTGTTCCCCGAGATGCAGCACGTGTTCCAGCTCGCCGCCGGCAACATGCCCGAGGCCGACGACGCCATGGCCCGCGCCGGCGCCTGGATCCGCGAGCGCACGTCGTAGCGCGGGCGGGGAATGCTCGAGCGCCGGCGCAGGTTCATTGCCGCGACGGTTCGAACGCGGAGGTGTGTCATGGCCAAGGCCATGTGGAACGGTGCGGTGATCGCCGAGAGCGACGCGACGGTCGTGGTCGAAGGCAACCACTACTTCCCTGCTGCGTCGGTGCGAGCCGACGTGCTGCAGCCCAGTAGCACGCACACCACGTGTGCGTGGAAGGGCGTGGCCAGCTACTACACGCTAGCGGTCGACGGGAAGACGAACCCCGACGCCGCCTGGTACTACCCCGA
>JANPGL010000485.1:0-2103 GCA_031423915.1 Actinomycetes bacterium
TGCGCATGACCCTCGTCTACGCCCGCATCGCCGACCGCACCGTCGCCGACCAATACTTCGCCGCCGCCAACACCGTCGACCAGCTCTACACCCAACCCAACCCTTGACAACATCACCGGCATAAGGGCCGGAGTGGAGCGCCGCCTTGACGGCTTGCAGCGGCGTTGGGAGCGACGATATCGGGCGGCTCGAGGTGGAGACTCCGGTGATCGCCAGCCGATCCCTGGTGATATGCCAGTCATCGGCGGCCTCAGAATCCCCGTTCGGGCTCGGCTGCTTGCAGGCGGACTGGCATCAGCCCGGTGCTAAAGCTTCGTGCCCGACACCAGGCCTCGCGCACGCAGATTAACCCGGCGGATCGTTGTTCATCCCGGGATGACGGCTGTCGTGGAGAAGGTCAGATCGTCGTGGCCCACGAGCAGCGCGCGACGGTTCGGATCGGCCACGTGTTCGTGAAACTCGACGCTGATCAGTCCCGCACGGATGTCGATGGCGATGGCGATTCCCGGATCCTGTGGCGCAAGCCGCTTGCGCTCGCGCTTCTCCACCTTTCCAGGCATAGCTCTCGGCCACCTCGACGAGCTCTCGAGCGCGTCGACGGCTGCGCGGGGCGGAGCGGGTGTTGCCGTGCGAATGCTGCACGACACATCGCTACCACCCTGGCCTGGACCGACCCTCGATGAGCTCGCGTCCTCGACGGTGAGTGCTCATACCTCGTCGCCAATGACGTCCTTTCTACCGACGTCGTCACGCGCAATCGCCGAGTCGCCAAGACTTCGCTGCGGCCGTGGACACCGGTGTTCATCCACGCAATCTTCAGGTCGACCACGTTTTCAACGTCGGGCCGGTCTGGGTTGAGGCGCAGTGACTTGAATTCGTGCGCTTGATCGTGATCGAGGAACGCATCGGGGTTGAGTTGCAGCAGGGTCGCCGCCGTGGGTTGCTGGCGGAGCTGGAGGCGCTTGTACGCCTTCGTCTCCTACGGGAGTGTCGCTGGGTCGCCCTCGGGATGGTCACCAGCGAACCCGACCTCGCGCAGAGCACGCGCCGGACTGGCCGGAGTCGACCAGTGGCGGGAAGCGGCGACTGACGCCAACCCCAAGACACATCCGGCGACCACGTCGGACACGTGGTGCATGCCGCGATATACGCGGGCTACCGCCACAGCGGCCACGACGGTGCCGGACACCACGATCAGGGCCGCCCGAACCCTCGCCGAACGAACCAGACCACCGAGCACCAATGCCAAGCCTAGGTACAGCGCGACCGACGCGGCCGTGTGGCCAGACGGGAAGCTCGATGTGGGCGGCGAGGGGTCCAGTCGGACCACGTCGGGTCGCGATCGGCCCACCACGTTGGCCATGGTGACGAACGCGCTTACCTCGAGGACGAGTCCCGACGCCAGAGTTGTCGCCGGGCGCCACGAGCGGGTGGTGACCAGCAACACCACCACGGCAACGACCGCAAGACCAACAACGACCGTGGTGCTGCCCGCATTGGACAGCCATCCGGTGAGCCGGTCGAGGCCTGCGGTCCGATGCTGCACGAACCAACGGTTGGCGTCGACGTCCGCCCGGCCGATCCTGCTGTGATCGACGATGTGGACGATGAACCAACCGACCGCCGAACCCAACGCCACGAACGTTGCGTACGAGGCGACCAGCACGAGAAGCGCCCGCCGTGCTCCGGCGGAACGAAGGCGACGGCGGCTACCCGTCCCGGGCGCCGATAGCACCGGGGTTGCACGGTCGTCGACCGCACCTGGCGCGACAGGCAGTGGTACGCCGACCGCCAGCTCGACCGGTGCGGCGGCACGCAACAGCCGACCCCCGAAGGTGACCGCGACAAGGGTGAACCACGACCACCCCAAGGCGAGCCCCGCGAGCACGTCGGTCAGCCAGTGAGCGCCCAGCAGCGCCCGCGTCGCCCCCACGGCGACAGCGACGAGCGCAGCCAGCGCACCGAAAGCTGCGCGCACCCGCCGCGGACGACCGTTCGACAGGGCCAAGGCGACGGCCGCCCACACCGCGGCGGCGGCCGTGCTGTGGCCGGACGGGAACGACGACCCGGACACGTGCACGAATCGGGCGACATCGGGCCGGG
>JANPGL010000486.1:0-9791 GCA_031423915.1 Actinomycetes bacterium
TTGTAGCCCTGACGGTTCCGCATCGCATGCCGCTCCAAACAGGCTCACGGCCGGAGTGGGGACCTGACCGACAGTCCATGGGCCCGGCGGGGACGACCGTTAGATCTGTGTCGTCCGTATTCTTGGGTTGGTCGAGGCACGCATGGAGCGCGCGTCGGAGAACGGTGAGGGTTCGTTCGAAGTCGAGGCCGCTGGCGACTCCAAGTCCGAGCGCGGGACTGACCGCTCACCCCAACGATCACCCGGCGCCACGCAGCGCCCGGTACCGCAAGCGCAACTGCGCGCTGATCCCGAGCAGCCGCCAAGCGCGCTTCGCCGGATCCCGAGCGGGCGACTTGGCGCACGTCCTCGGTGATCTCGGGTGGTCGGATCGCTGTTCGGGCGCGATCCTGGGCCGAGATGTGAGCGCCAACGGTCACCGCACCCCAGGCGCGTGAAGGTCGCCGCGTCGGTTGGCCACGCCGGTGGTAGATGCGTTGGGCAGCGAGGCGGTCAGGGGCGCCGGGTTGGTCGCCGGTCGCCCGTCAAAGAGGAACGGCCGTTGGGGCCGGGACCTGCTTGCCGCGCGCAGCGGTGCCGGTCCCGGTGATCCCTCCAACTGCAGCGTACCGTTTGCGGCACCTGCACCTTGACGGGGGTTCCGACAAGGCGCACGGTGTGTGGGGGGTTCTCGGTTCCAAGCGGCGACTCCTGGGGTCGGTTGATGATCGAGGCATTTCCCGCGGCCGGTTGTCCTGGCCCCAGGGGAGCGCTCAGCGCAAGGCCAGCGTTGGCGGTGGCAATACCGGTGAGTTCGTGGAGATCGTCGATGGTGCCGGACTCGCCGAGCTGGTCGACTCCGAGGCAGCTCTGGCGGGTGCCGAGGGCGGAGCCGAGCCACGGCGAGGGTGCGGTTCGCCGCGTCGTGGACGCTCATGACCGGTCGGTTCCGCTCGTTGCGGGGCACGAGCTGGTGGACCAGGCTCGGGACGCGTGCGCCCGACCCTGGGCGCCGGGCTCCCGTTCGGCTGCGGTCCAGCATTGCTAGTGTCCCGAGTCGTTGATTCGCTGGAGACATGCGGCGAGGTTGGCGAGGATCTCGTCGGCGGTCTTGCGCCAGACGAAGGGTCGCGGGTTGTCGTTCCAGTGCTCGACCCAGTCGTTGATGTCGCGGCGGAGCTCGGCGACACTGTGATGGGTCGCCCGGCGGAGCTTCTTCGTGGTGAGCTCAGCGAACCAACGTTCGACCTGGTTCAACCACGAGCTGTAGGTCGGCGTGTAGTGCAGGGTGAACCGCTTGTGCCGGGCAAGCCAGCGTTGGATCTCGGGTGCTTTGTGGGTTGACGCGTTGTCACAGATGACGTGCACGTCGAGCCAGTCGGGCACGTTGCGGTTGATCAGATTCAAGAACGCTCGGAACTCAACCGCGCGGTGCTGATCGGTCATCTGCGTGATCACCTTGCCCGACGCCCGTCCAACGCCGCGTACAAGTCGGAGGTGCCGTGCCGGACGTACGTGTAGCTCTGACGCGCCGGGACATTCGGGATCATCGGCAACACCGGCGCGGTCCGATCGAGCGCTTGGACTTGGGTCTTCTCATCGACGCACACCACGATCGCGGCGTCGGGCGGGTTCACGTAGAGCCCGACGATGTCTCGGACCTTGTCGACGAACTGCGGATCGGTCGACACCTTGAACACGTCGACCAGGTGCGGCTTCAACCCGAACGTGCGCCAGACCCGCGACACCGCCGTCTGGTTCAACCCGACACGCGCCGCCAGCGACTGCGTCGACCACTGCGTCGCACCATCCGGTGGTGTCGTCTCCAACGTCGTCACGATGACCCGCTCGACGAGATCGTCAGTGATCTTGCGGGGCTGCCCGGGCCGGGGCTCGTCGATGGGGCCGTCCAAGCGCTTCTCCGCGAACCGGGTGCGCCACTTCCCGACTGTGACCGGATTGCAGGCGAGGTCCGTGGCGATCTGCTGGTTCGTCAACCCATCCGCCGCAGCCAGCACGATCCGGCACCGCAACGCCAGGGCCTGCGCGCTCTTCGGACGACGAGCCCACCGCTGCAACGTCTCGCGTTCGAGATCGCTGAGCACGATCTGTGCCGTCGGTCGTCCACGCTGCCCCATGACTGGCCCCCATCGTCGCTGACCACCACGACAACGCAAGCCATCACCTCAAAATTCCAATGAACTACCGACTCGGGAAACTAGCGCCGCTCGGCACTGGTGAGGTGAACGACGGTGGTGTCGACGCGGGCTGCACCAGCTCGTCATGAACGGAGGCACCTTGGCGCACGCTCGAGCGACGTCGGACGCAGGTTCCGCCGGGTGCGGGACGTGCCTTGATGATGTTCCGCAGCGGTGGTCAACGGAGCTGGGCGCGTGCTCGTTTCCCCATGGAGGTGAGCCGCAGGCGCTCGACGACGTGGACGGTGGCGGGGACCTTGTACCGGGAGAGACGATCGCGGCAGTGTCTGATCAGCTCGTCGATGTCGATGTCGGCTTGCGAGGCGGCGGTGACGTACGCGATCACGCGTTCACCCGTTACGGGGTGCGGTTCCCCGACGACCACGGCGTTGCGGACGGACCGATGTTGTTCGAGTACGACTTCGACCTCGGCGGGGTACACGTTGAACCCGGCGACGTTGATGAGGTCCTTGCTTCGACCGACGAGATACAGCGTGCCGTCGTCGTCTTGCACGCCTATGTCGCCCGTACGGCACCAACCGTCGGACACGAGGACCTCGGCGGTGGATGCCGGGTCGTCGAGGTAGCCGTGGAACACGGACGGCGTGCGGACCCAGATTTCTCCGCGGTCACCCGGCTCGACCGGTTGGCCGTCCTCGATGAGGCGCAACTCGACGCCACCGAGTGGCATTCCGACCGAGCCGGGATGGCGTCGGGCACGGTCCTCGATGGTGACGGTCCCGGCGGTCTCGGTGAGCCCGTACCCCTGCATCAACTCGAGGCCGAACCGATCGAACACGGCGCCGGGAATGTCGGGATGCAGGGTGCTCGCTCCCGACCGCGCCAAGGTGACCGATTGCATGGCGGCCCGGTTGTCGTCGCCGAGGTCGGCCCAGGCGGACCACATCGGCGGCACGCCCACCACGGAGGTGACCTCGTGCCGGGCGATGAGATCGAGGGCATCGGCCGGATCCCACCTTGATTGGAGCACGACGGCGGCCCCGGCACGAAGGTGGGAGAGAAGCACGGTGTTGAGACCGAGCACGTGAGCGAACGACAGCGCCCCGAACGCCACCGTCGACGGACCGATGCCGGCCCCGAAGGCGATGATGCGTTCCTGGGCCGCTCGGATGTTCTGATGGGTGAGCATCGCCGCCCGCGGCGCCCCGATGATGCCGCTCGTGTGCAGGATGATTGCCCCGACCGCCGGGTCGACCGGCGTGGGGGAACGCAGCGGCTCGCCGCCGACGGTGGGGAGGTCACCCGACGACGATCCGAACGGAACACCGACGGTCGTATCGGCCAGCGCGTCGTGACCGCTGAGCCTGACGGCGGCCTCGAGCCCCAGCGGGCTGGCCAGCAACACCGTTGGGGTCAACGTGGTCAGCCGGCCGCGCACGACCGCGTCGGGATTCTGGGCGCTGAGCGGGCACGCCGCCGCGCCGGCCAGCATGGCGGCGAGCACCCCGGTGACGAATCCGGTTTCGTTGTCACCGAGCACGGCCACGCGATCGCCGGGGCGTACGCCCGCTGCGACGAGTCCGCTCGCTGTGCGGGTGACGGCGTCGTGCAGCTCGCCGTAGGTGATGCGCCGGCCGCTGTCGACGAGGGCGAGGTCAGCCGGTGGGTGTCCGCCGATCAGGTCGTGGTGCATGAGGATGCCGTCCTGCGCGAGGCGTGGACCACGTTACGTCTGCGACGTGGCATTAGGTGCGGTCCGTCGTCGATGTCGGGTCCGCATAGGTATCGACGTACTGTTGGCCAGAGAGCTGAGCGATCTCGAACATCACGTCGTCGGTGAGGGCGCGATGCAACCGGCGATCGCGTGGGTCGTACCGGTCAGTCGCGAGTGCTTCGCCGATGGTGATGCTGCAGTCGCCTCGCCACGTGGGCAGGACCGCACCGGGCGGCTGCACCTTGTCGGTGCCGCGCAGGCCGACAGGCACGATCCGCGCGCCAGACTTCAGCGCGATCCACCCCAGACCGGTATGGCCACGGTGCAGCTTTCCGTCGCGGCTGCGCGTGCCTTCGGGATAGATGCCGATGGCCTCCCCGTGGGCGAGGACATCGAGTGCGGTTCGCAACGCCGTAATGGCGCCGCGCCCGCCTCCGCGCGGTAAAGGGATCATGCCGACGGCCGGGAAGAGCCGTCGGGTCTTCCAACTGTCCATGTACTCGGCCTTGCCCAGGAACCAGATCCGCCGCGGGAGACAGAACATGAGCAGCGGGGAATCGATGAACGACACGTGGTTGGCAGCAACGATCAGCGGTCCGCTGCTCGGCAGGTTCTCGGCGCCGACGATGTTGACGTTCCATCGACGACCCAGACCGCGAGTGACCGCCCGCACGGAGGCGTAGGCCATCCGGTTGGACCGCTGCCCCGCTGCGGCCAGGGCGTCGATGCCGCGCAGGTGGCCGTCGCGTGCGGGCGGCGTGCGACTCGACGGGTCGATCGTGTCGAGGCCATCGCGTTCAGTCATCGTGGGCATCCTTGTTCGTCCGCGACATGTGCGCAACGCTCCGCGACGCGTCGTCACGCGATCAGAGCGCGACGCAGCAGCTTGCCGGTCGGTGTGCGCGGCAAGTCGTCGACGAACGTCACGTCGCGGGGGACCTTGTGGCGGGCCAGTCGGTCGGCAACGAACGCGCGCACACCCGCCCCGTCGAGAGCCGCGCCGGGCCGCCGGACCACGAAGGCGGCGAGCCGGTCCCCGAAGTCGATGTCGGGCACGCCAACCACGGCCACATCGACGACATCGGGATGGGCGAGAAGCAGCTCCTCCACCTCACCGGGGAACACGTTCTCGCCGCCGCTCACGATCATGTCGTCGGATCGACCGGTGACGAACAACCGTCCACGGTCGTCCCGGTACCCGACGTCCCCCGACGACATCAGCCCGCGGACGCTCTCTTTCGTGCCCCCGCCCGTGTACCCGCTGAACTGCCCGCCGCCACCCACGAAGACGCGACCCGTGGTCCCGTCCGGAACCTCGCGTCCCTCGTCGTCCAGGATCGCCACGGTGCACCCCGGCACAACGGTGCCGGCGGTGCCGGGCGCCGCGCGCAGGTCGGCGGGACTGGCGACGGTGGCCTGGCCCACCTCGGTGGACCCGTAGAGGTTGAACAGCGTGTCGCCCACACGATCCATCCACTCGAGACCGACCGTGGCCGGCAGCGCCGAGCCGCTCGACGCCACGATCCGCAAGCAGGAAAGATCAAACCGGTCGACCGCGTCGTTCGCCAGCATCCGCTGCAGCATGAACGGCACCACGGCCAGCACGGTGGCCCGATGACGTTGCACCGCTTCCAGCGTGGCCACGGGCTCGAAGTGGGGAACGACCACGACGGTACAGCCCAGGCTGGCGGCCACCACGAGTTGGCTGAGCCCCCAGGCGTGATACAGCGGGCAGGCGATGACGAACACATCGTCGGCCCGGTACGGCAGCCGCTGGTACAGCCCCAGCGCACTGCTCATCCCCCCTGGCCAGTCGCGCCTGGCCCCCTTGGGTGTACCGGTCGTGCCCGATGTCAGCAGCACAGGGCTGGTCGGATGGGCGACGAGCATCGAGATCGGGAACCGACCCCGGCGCCGGGTGTCGCGCATGCTCGCCCGCGCTTCGACATCGCCGTCGGCGACCACCACCGGTCCGCCGAAATCGGCATCGACCAACGGCTCGAACTCGGCATCGCACACCAGACCGGCGACCCCTTCGCGCGCGAGCACCTCAGCCAACTGCGGCGCCGCGAACCCCGCATTGAGGTACACAACGTGCAGCCCCGCCTTCGTCGCGGCGAGATTCGCCTCCACGAAATGGCGATGGTTCCTACAGAGCAGCCCGAGGCGGTCTCCCGGGCGCAGGCCGGACGCCCGGAGCCCATGGGCCAACGCCGTCGAGCGTGCGTGGAGGCGGGCGAAGGTGATCGAGCCACGGTGGTCGACGACGGCCGCCCGAGAGGGGTAGCGCAGAGCGGCGGCGGCGTACAACGTGGCGACCGTCGGTCCCCATCTCGCCGTGGCCGCGCCGACAGCAGCGAGGTGGCCTGGGCGGGCCAGGCCCAGCCGCGCCATGACCCGGACACCGTCGGCGAACGCGGACGCAGCCGACGGGATCCGATCGAGGTTCGGGCGGGGTGTCGGCATGACGATGCTCACAATAGTACGCGGGCGCTTGCAGGTTCGCGCCCTGCGTACTATAGTGCGAACAATCGCTCCGGCGGCCCCAGCCGATGCTGCGCTCGGCGAACGGCGATGCCCCCGAACCAGATTGGGAGATGCCATGACCGTTCTCGACCAGGTGATCGAGACCCAGAACTTCATCCTCGAGGAGCTGAGCAAGGCCCAGACGCGTGTCGTCGACACGAACCGGCGCCTCCTCGAGGGGGCTGCGAAGGTGCTACCCAAAGTGGAGCTACCGAGCTTCGAGACGCCCGAGCTGCCCAAGGGCGAGGACGTCGTCGCCAACTCTTTCGGCTTCGCCTCCCAACTCCTGAGCACCCAGCAGTCATTCGTCGAGCAGCTGATGACATCGTGGGCAACTCCGCAGGCGGAGACGGCGTCGACGAAGGCACGCGCCAAGACGGTGAAGTGAACCTGGGTTCCAACCCGGGTCGGTCGCGATGAACGCGAGCGCGCCGTCGGACCGCCTGGGCCGGCTCGGAGCGTTCATACGCGCCCAGCGACGGCTGGCCGAGCTCTCCCAGCGTGAGCTGGCCAAGGTTGCCGATGTTTCGGACGCCTACGTGAGCCAACTCGAGCGCGGGTTGCACGAACCGACCGTCAAGGTGCTGCAAGCACTGGCCGAGGCGCTCGATGTGAACGCCCGGACCATGATGCGCCATGCCGGCTGGTTCGAGGCCGGTGACGACCCGACGCCCGACACGGTCGACACCACGGCAGCCATCCGAGACGACCCCCGTCTCAGCGCCGCCCAGAAACGGGCGCTGCTGGCCGTGTACCGGAGCTTCGTGGACGGCGCACCGGACCGGTGACGGACCGGACCACGCCACGTCCCGGTGTACGGCGGCCGACACCTTCGGCACGCGAGCGCACTCCCGTTCAGGGTCTGGGGGTGCGCTGTCGGGGGGTGGCGGCACCGGTTACCGGGCGGGGACGCCGCGGTTGACGCTCGGACGTCGCGCGCTTGGGTTCGGTGGTGACGTCTTTGAGCAGGGCGATCTCGTCGATGCAGTAGTCGACGAGCGTCCACAGGTCGGGGACGAGTTCGCGGCAGGCGACGAAACCGAAGTCGAGCGTGTCGAGGTAGCTCTGGACCGTGAGATTGAGGCCCTGGCCATCGGCGACGGTGGAGACGGGGTAGAAGTGCGCAAGGCGGGCGGTGCCGAGGAAGAGGGGCTGACGCGGGCCTGGCACATTGGAGATGACGACGTTGATGGGCGGGTTGAGGCGGTCGGCGATGCGCATGCCGGCGGCCATACGGGCCGCACGGGTGGCGAGAGCGGCGGGAGCGAGGATGCTCATGTCGGCGAGCGCGTCGGCGGGAACCAGCTCGAAGTCGGCTTTGGCTTGAGTCATGGCGTCATGAACGGCTCGCACGCGGTCGACGGCGTCGTCGAGGTGGGTGGGGAGCGGCGCGATGAGGCCGGACACGCGGTTCGTCCACTTGTCGGCTTCGGTGCCGGTGCGGATCGAGACGGGGATCATGGCGACGAGCGGGTCGGTGGGTAGCGCGTCGAGTCCTTGGAGGTAGCGGCGCAACGCGCCCGCGCAGACGGCCATGACGACATCGTTGAGGGTGACGTCGAGGGCGGTCTTGATGTGCTTGACGTCGGTGAGCGATGCGGACCGGAACGCGAACCGTCGGTGCGCGGTGATCGTCCGGTTGAACGGCGTGCGGGGCGCGGGCCGGCGGGGCAGCGCCGGGGCGGTGTCGCCCCCGGCACGGCCGGTGGATGGCAGGAGGTTGCGTCGGGCCGCCTTGGCCATGGTGACGAGCCCCTGATTGCGGGTGATCTCACCCAACCGGCGCAGGGTCGCCACGTTGAGCCGCACGGCCTTCTCCGGGCGTCGTGCCAGTCCGCCCATTGCCCGGTTCAGCATCTCGAGCGGCGACGGGACGCGTTCGGGTCGCCACGTGTCGTTCGGGGTCTCCACGACGGCGCCCGGTTCGGTCGACAAGAGCATGCTGAGCAGCTCGACCCCGGACGCGCCGTCGATGGTGGCGTGGTGCACCTTGGTGAGTATGGCGAACCCGCCGTCGGCCAGACCTTCGATGACGTAGACCTCCCACAAGGGTCGGGTGCGATCCATTGGTCGTCCGATGATCCTGGCGATCTGCGCGGCAAGTTGCTCGTCGGTGCCCGGCGGGGGCACGGCCTGGTGGCGGAGGTGGAAGTCGAGATCGAAGTCGGGATCGGCGATCCAGTACGGGTGGTCGAGTTGCAGTGGCACTTCGACGAGGCGACGTCGGAACGGCTCCAAGCGGGGGAGGACCGATTCGACCCGGGCACGGAACTCCTCGAACGGATCGAACGACGGGTCCGAGGGGCGCTCGTACACGGACATGCTCGACACGTGCCCGAACGACCGAGGTGTCTCCATGTACAGGAAGCTCGCATCGAGCCCAGTGAGCTGCTTCACTTCAACCCCCAAACGGCGGATCACGCGATCCGCACGCGGAGCGTACGCCCTAACCCCACGACGGCCGACCAGGCTCTCGAAGGCGGCCGCTGCTCACCTGCGTACGACCGGTGTCGGCTATCGGCCGGTGGTGATGTAGTCGCGGATTTGCTGGTTCTCGCGTTCGACTTGTTCGAGGCGGTGGCGGACGATGTCGCCGATGCTGATGATGCCGATGAGGTGTCCGGCGTTGGTGACGGGGATGTGGCGGACTCGTAGGCGGGTCATGAGGGACATGACGAGTTCGATGCCGTCGGTGGCGGTGCAGGTGATGGTGTCGGGAGTCATGATGTCGGCGACTCGACGGTGTAGGAGTGTGGCCCCGTCGAGGTCGAGGCCGTGGAGGATGTCGCGTTCGGTCACGATTCCTTCGATGCGGTGGCCGTCGGTGGAGACGGGCACGGCCCCGATGCGGTGCAGGTTGAGGAGGGCGACGAGTTCGGTGACGGGGGCGTCGGGGCGGATGGTGACCACGGCGCGGTCCTTCGCTTCGAGGAGCGTCTTGACGGGTGTCCCCCGGTTCCCGGCCGGGGCCCGGCCCGTGGCGCGCAGTACCTCGCCGGCGGTGGCGAGGATCTCGCCGTTCGCCTCGACGTGGGTGAACCCGCACCGGGTGTAGTACGCGACGAGTTGCTCGAGATCGATCAGGTGGGCGGGATCGATGCGCACGACCGCCTTTGCGGGGACGCGACGGGCGAGCTCGTAGAGCAGGGTTCGGCCGATACCGCGGTGACGGTGAAGGGGCGCAACGGCGTGTTCCCACACCTCGACCACTCCTCCGTCGTGCACGGTAGCGACCACGAACCCGGCGGGCTGGTGCTGATCGCTCCACGCCACCAGCACCAGATCTGCCGGGCTGGCCTCGCGGTTGGCGAAGACGTGCTCGAGCTCGGGGATGGCGGCGTCGTGCAATGCGGCTAACAGGTCGCTCGAGCGGCTCTCGGTCACCACGACGTCCATCATCGGCGTCTCCTCAC
>JANPGL010000487.1:0-11781 GCA_031423915.1 Actinomycetes bacterium
ACAAGCGGGTGCAGGCCGGCGACAACGGCCCCAAGCACGGGCGCGACGAGGCGGTGGAGCTGGCCAAGTCCAACATCCTGCTCCTCGGCCCCACCGGCTGCGGCAAGACGCTGCTGGCCCAGACGCTGGCCCGCATGCTCAATGTGCCGTTCGCCATCGCCGACGCCACCGCGCTCACCGAAGCGGGCTACGTCGGTGAGGACGTCGAGAACATCCTCCTGAAGCTCATCCAGGCCGCTGACTACGACGTCAAGAAGGCCGAGACCGGCATCATCTACATCGACGAGATCGACAAGATCGCCCGCAAGAGCGAGAACCCGTCGATCACGCGTGACGTGTCGGGCGAGGGTGTGCAGCAGGCGCTGCTGAAGATCCTCGAGGGCACCGTCGCATCGGTGCCGCCCCAAGATGGCCGCAAGCACCCGCACCAGGAGTTCATCCAGATCGACACGACGAACGTCCTGTTCATCTGCGGCGGGGCGTTCGCCGGGCTCGACAAGATCATCGAGAGCCGGATCGGCCACAAGGGCGTCGGCTTCCAGGCCAACATCCGCTCGCGTCACGAGCGTGACACCGGCGAGCTGTTCGTCCAGGTGCTGCCGGAGGACCTGCTGAAGTTCGGCCTCATCCCCGAGTTCGTCGGCCGCCTCCCCGTGATCGGCGCCGTCTCTAACCTCGACCGGACTGCGCTCGTCGAGATCCTCATGGGCCCGAAGAACGCGCTGGTGAAGCAGTACCGCAAGTTCTTCGAGTTCGAGGACGTGGAGCTCGACTTCACCCCCGACGCGCTCGATGCCGTGGCCGACCAGGCACTGCTGCGCGGCACGGGTGCCCGCGGCCTGCGTTCGATCATCGAAGAGGTGCTCACGAACGTCATGTTCGAGCTGCCCAGCCGGACCGACGTCGGCAAGGTGGTCATCGACGGCGACACGGTGCGCAAGAAGGTGAACCCGACGCTGCTGCCTCGCGAGGCGTCCCGCGTCACGCGGCCGCGCCGGGCCGCGTCCTGACCGTCCCGCCGGCCGAACCCGACCGCCCCCGCGACGCCATGGACCACGCCGCCGCCATCGCGTACCTGCTCGAGCACGCCAGCTACGACCGCACGGGGCGCATCGAGCATCCCACGATCGACCGCATGCAGCGCCTGTGCGCGGCCATGGGCGATCCGCAGCACGCCGCACCGGTCATCCACGTGACGGGCACGAACGGCAAGGGCTCGACCGCGCAGATCATCACCCGCCTGGTGATGGCGCACGGTCTCACGGTGGGCACGTACACGAGCCCGCACCTCGAGCGACTGAACGAGCGCATCTGCCGCGACGGCGAGCCGATAAGCGACGAGGAGCTGGCCGAGCAGGTCGCGGCCCTGGCCGACCTCGAAGGGCTCATCGGGGTACGACCGAGCTTCTTCGAGCTCGTCACCGCGGCGGCCTACCGCTGGTTCGCCGACGTGGCCGTCGACGTGATGGTGATCGAGGTCGGTCTGCTCGGCCGTTGGGACGCCACCAACGTGGCCGACGCCCAGGTCGCCGTCGTCACCAACGTCGGTGCCGACCACCTCGAGTTCGCAGGGCCGACGTTGTTCCACGTCGCCCGCGAGAAGGCCGGCATCGTGAAGCCCGGGTCGACCCTCGTGCTCGGCGAAACCGATCCCGAGCTCGCCGGGGTCTTCCGAAGTGAAGGGGCCGCCGTGGTGCACGAGCGCGAGGCCGACTTCGATTGCGTGCGGAACGAGTTGGCGCTCGGTGGTCGCCTGCTCGACATCCGCACGCCGCGGGCCTCCTACGAGGACCTGTTCCTGCCGCTCCACGGCAAGCACCAGGGCCAGAACGCAGCCTGCGCGGTGATGGCGGTGGAGGACTTCTTCGACGCCCCGCTCGACCGCGAGGTGGTCGAGGAAGGGTTCGCCGCAGTGCGCTGGCCCGGTCGGTTCGAGGTGCTCGGGCATCAGCCGCTGGTCATCGTCGATGGGGCCCACAACCCCGCCGGCGCGGACGCCTGTGCCGAGGTGATGGCGGACGACTTCGCCCCTGCGGGCCGGCGGATCCTGGTGGTCGGCTTCCTTGCGGGACGAGAGCCGGCGGACATGCTCGCCGCGCTGCGCGCCGACGAGGCCGACCGCGTCATCTGCTGCAGCCCCGACTCGCCGCGCGCCATGCCGGCCAGCGAGGTGGCGCTCGCCGCCCGGGCGCTCGGCTGCGACGACGTCGAGGTCGTACCGTCGGTGACCAAGGCGTGCGACGCTGCGCTGTCGGGCGCCGAGGGCGACGACGCCATCCTGGTGACGGGGTCGCTGTACGTGGTGGGCGAGGCCCGCCCGCACCTCATCAAAGTTCTGCCCTGACGTTCGGCTGCGGCACCGGCGGCGCGTACGCCATGCTGGAGGATCGGCAAGGCGCGGCGAGGGGGACGGTCATGAAGGTGCTCGACGTGCCGGCGTTCCGGCGGTTCTGGTACCCGGTGGCGTTCGAGGAGGACCTGGCGACGGGTCCGATGGCGCGCACGGTGCTGGGCGAGCAGCTCGTCGTGTGGTCGACGGGGGACGGCGGCGCGGCGGCTGCCCACGACAAGTGCCCGCATCGATCGTCGAGGCTCTCGATCGGGTGGGTCGACGACGGCTGCGTCGTGTGCCCGTACCACGGGTGGCAGTTCGGGGCCGACGGCCGCGCCACGTTCATCCCGCAGCTCGAGCCGGGCCTGCCCGTGCCGCCCAAGGCGCAGCTGCGCACCGTGCGCTGCACCGTGCACCTCGGCGTGGTGTGGGTGGCGCTCGAGGACCCGGTGGGCGGCCTTCCCTCGGTGCCGCAACAAGCCGACCCGGCCTACCGGACGATCCGCCAGTTCGACGAGGTGTGGGCGGCCGCCGCGACCCGGCTCGTGGACAACTCGTTCGACCCGGCCCACGTGTCGTTCGTGCACAAGGCCACGTTCGGCAACGCGCAGGATCCCCACGCCGAGCCGCCGGCCATCGAGCGCACCTCCACCGGGCTCGTGGCCACCATGGAGGTGGTCGTCGAGAACCACCTCGACGTGGCGCGTCGCGCCAACCAGGTCGACTCGCCCCGCACGGTTCGCCACACCGTGAGCGAGTTCGTTGCCCCGTTCCTGCGCGTCATGAGCATCACCTACCCGACCGGCCTGAACCACGTCCTCGTCACGGGCATCTGCCCGGTCGATGACCACCACCTACGCTTCGTGCAGTGGGCGGTCCGCAACGACGACGAGTCACAGGTTCCGGCCGCCGACGTCGTGGCGTTCGACCGCGCCGTCACGGCGGAGGACCGCTGGCTGCTGGAGGGTACGGACCCGGACTACGAGCTCGAGCTGAGCGACCTGGCCCACGTGAAGTCGGACCGCGGCACCATCGCCCTGCGGCGGATCTACCGCGAGTTCGTCGAGGGCAGCTGGCCCGCGCTGGCGACGTCACCCGACCGGGTCGGACCGTGAGGGCACGCAGGACGGGTGGCGTTGCGGTCGCCCTTGGCCGTAGCCTTGCCTATCGTGTCTGATCGCACCCTTGTCATCCTGAAACCCGACGCCGTCGAGCGCGGCCTCGTCGGCGAGATCCTCTCCCGCTTCGAGCGCCGCAGCCTGAAGATCGCCGCCATGGAGCTGCGCACCCTCGACGCCGGGATCCTCGCCAAGCACTACGCCGAGCACGAAGGCAAGCCCTTCTACGCCGGCCTCGTCGAGTTCATGTCGCGGGGGCCCGTCGTCACGCTCGCGGTCGAAGGGCCCGAGGACACCTTCCAGGTCGTGCGCGACACGATGGGCGCCACGAACCCCCGCAAAGCCGCACCGGGCACGATCCGCGCCGACCTCGGCATCGAGTTCACCGAGAACCTGATCCACGGCTCCGACTCCGCCGAGTCGGCCGTCCGCGAGATCTCTCTCTTCTTCCCGAAGCTGTAACAATCCGGCTACGATCGATCAATCCCGGTCCCAAGAGGAGGACCATGGCCGGCAACTCGCTCGCCCTCGGCGGCCGTGACATCGCGGTCGACCTCGGTACGGCCAACACCCTCATCTACGTTCGCGGCCACGGCGTCGTGCTCAACGAGCCGAGCGTCGTGGCGCTGTCGGTACGTGACGGCAGCGTGCTGGCCGTCGGCCTCGACGCCAAGCGGATGATGGGCCGCACCCCCGCGCACATCCAGGCCATCCGGCCCCTGAAGGACGGCGTCATCGCCGACTTCGACGTGTGCGAGAAGATGCTGCGCTTCTTCATCCAGAAGGTGCACAAGAGCCGGTTCAGCAAGCCGCGCATGATCATCTGCGTGCCCTCGGGCGTCACCCCGGTCGAGCGTCGCGCCGTCACCGACGCCGCCGAGCTCGCCGGTGCCCGCAAGCCGGCGTACGTGATCGAGGAGCCCATGGCGGCCGCCATCGGTGCGGGGCTTCCCGTGCAGGAGCCGACCGGCAACATGGTGGTCGACATCGGGGGCGGCACCACCGAGGTGGCCGTGATCTCACTCGGCGGGATCGTGGCCAGCCAGTCGGTGCGGGTGGCCGGCGACGAGCTCGACGACGCCGTCATCAACTTCATCAAGAAGGAGTACTCGCTGGCGCTCGGCGAGCGAACGGCCGAGGAGATCAAGATCGCCATGGGCTCGGCCTGGCCGCTCGAAGAGGAGATGACCGCCGAGGTCCGCGGTCGAGACCTGGTGACGGGCCTGCCCAAGACCATCACCATCTCGACCGCCGAGATCCGCCTGGCCATCGAGGAGCCGGTGCAGGCCATCGTCGACGCGGTGAAGGCGACGCTCGACAAGACGCCGCCCGAGCTGGCCGCCGACATCATGGAGCAGGGCATCATGCTGACCGGCGGCGGCGCACTGCTCACGGGTCTCGACCTGCGCCTGCAGCACGAGACCGGCATGCCGATCCACATCGCCGACAACCCGCTCGAGTCGGTGGCGATCGGCACGGGCCAGGCGCTCGAGGAGTTCGAGGCCCTGCAGGCCGCCGGCCTGTTCCGCGGCCAGGACGAGTGAGCGCCCGGGCCACTCGGCCGGCGCCTCTCGTCTAGCGTTCCCGGCCGTGCTCGACCACCTGCGCGAGCGGCGCACCGCCATCATCGTGATGGCCGTGGTGACGTTGCTCACGATGACCCTCGATCTGCGGGGCAACGCGCTCATCGATCGGGCGCGCAGCGTGGCCACCGACGCGTTCGCGCCGATCAAGGCCGTCGGCGACTCGGCGTCGAAGCCCTTCGTCAACGCCTGGCATGGTGCCTTCACGTACGAGGACCTGCGCAAGGAGAACGCCCTGCTGCGCCAGGAGGCCCTGGGCAACCAGAGCGTGGCGATCGAGGCGCAGGCGGCCATCGAGGAGTACCTCCGGTTGCGCGACCAGGTCGGTCTGCCGAACATCGGGAACTCGACACCGGTGCGGGCCGATGTCATCGGCGGGCCGATCAGCAACTTCGAGCAGGGCTCGATGGAGATCAACGTCGGCGCCAACCAGGGCGTGAAGGTCGGCATGGCGGTGGTCACCTCGGCCGGGCTGATCGGGCGCATCACCCAGGTCACCGAGACGCGCTCCAAGGTGCGACTCATCTGGGATCCGACCGTGAGCGTGTCGGTGAAGATCGTCGGCCGGCGCCCACTGCCGGCCACGACCACGACCGCGCCGAACGCGTTGTCGTCGGTTCCGCTGGTGGCGGCCACCACCACGACCACGCGACCGTCGAACACCGCCACGACGACCACGGTCGACGCAGCAGAGCAGGCACCACCCACGTCGCTCGAGCCGACCACCACGACGACCGCGCTGGTGCCGACCCGGCTCGACACCGGCCTCCTGCGGGGCTACGGACGGGGCAAGCCGCTCGGCGTCGACCTCATCGACGAGAAGGCCGAGGTGCAGGTCGGCGACGTGGTGGTCACCTCCGGCGAGGCCGCCACGAACCTGCCCAGCCTGTTCCCCCGCGACCTCCCGGTGGCGCTCGTCACCGAGGTGAAGCGCGTCTCGGGCACCACCCAGCTGTTCGTGCGGGTCGAGCCGTTGGCCAACCTCGACGACGTGCAGACGGTCACCGTCGTCCTCTACGACCCGATCGGCTGACGGTGGGGGGCATGTTCACCGCCAGCCCCTGGCTCCGGCTGCCGCTGGTGCTGGCGGTGACGCTGATGTTCCAGACCACGCTGCTCGCCGAGGTTCGGCCGGGCGGCGCCAGCGTCGACCTGGCGCTGCTGCTGGCGGTGTGCGCGGGGGCCGCGGCCGGCCCCGTGCGTGGTGCCCGCGTGGGGTTGGTGATCGGCTTCGTGCTCGACCTGCTGCTCACCAAGCCGATCCCGTTCGGCCTGTCCGCCCTGGTGTTCGCCCTGGCCGGGTACGGCGTCGGCCTGCTGCCCGATGCGCTCTACGAGGGGCGCTGGACCACGCGCTCGCTGGTGATCGCCGCTGCGTCCGGGGCCGCCGGGGTGCTCTACGCCGTGGCCGCCACGGTGTTCGGCGTGCCCAACCTGACGCTGACCCACATCGTCGCCGTGATCGTCGTGCTGGCCGTATCGGGCTTCGTGCTCGCCCCGATCTTCCTGCGCATCATGCTCTGGGTGCTCATGGCGGGCGACCGCGTTCGGGCGTAGGGCGCTCGGGAGGCGGGGTCGCCGCCGCCCCGCTCCCCACGCGGGCCTTCGGGAGGGCAGAATGGTCGACCATGGCCGGGGAGACGAGCGGGCTGCGGCTCAGCGTGCTGGCACTGGTGGTGATGGGTCTCTTCGCCGCCCTGTTCAGCCGGCTGTGGTTCCTGGAGGTGGCGGCCCCCCCGGATCTCATCCAGCAGGTCCAATCGCGCCGCATCCGCGAGGTGCCGCTGCCCGCCATGCGGGGTCGCATCACCGACCGTGACGGGCGCATCCTGGCCGACAACCGCCGGGTGCTGTCGATCGTCGTCGACCGCAAGGCCATCCAGCGCAGGAGCGTGCGCGCCGATCTGTTCGGCCGCCTGGCGGGTGTCCTGCAGGTCTCGGTGGAGGACATGGAGGACCGCTACAGCGGCAAGGTCACGTCGCTGCTCTACGAGCCGCTGCTGCCCCTGCCGCTGGCCGACGACGTGAGCGAGGAGCAGGCGTCGTTCCTGCGCGAGCGCGGCGAGGACTACCCGGGCGTCGACGTCCAGGAGTCGTGGCAGCGCGTGTACCGGTACGCACCGCTCGCCTCCAACATCATCGGCTACCTCGGACGGATCTCGGCCGAGGAGTGGCCGGTCCTCAAGGAGCAGGGGTACCAGCTGCCCGACACCCTCGGGAAGTCGGGCATCGAGAAGGAGTACGAGGACGACCTGCGCGGCAAGCCGGGGTTCGCCCGCTTCGAGATCGACGCCGCCGGCCGGGCGGTGCGCGCGCTCGAAGGCCCCGAGAACCGCCAGGAGCCGGTGGCCGGCAAGGACGTGCAGCTCACCGTCGACCTGCGCGTGCAGCAGTACGCCGAGCAGATCCTCGACACCGAGCTGCGCAAGCGTCGGCTGGAGCGACCGCCCCGACCGCTGAAGCCCGGGACGAACGAGCCCGATCTCAGCCAGCCGCTCAAGCCGTTGTTCCCGGCCGGCGCCGGCTCGCTCGTCGTGATGGACCCCACGAACGGCGAGGTGCTGGCCATGGCCTCGAACCCCCCGTACGACAACCGGTGGTTCAACGCGCCGCTCTCGAAAGCGAAGTTCCAGCAGCTGTTCGGCTTCGGCAACAACCCGAACACGCCGCTCATCAACCGCGTCATCAGCGGCCAGTACCAGATCGGCTCGACGATGAAGGTCTTCACGTCGATCGCCGGCATGCGCTACGGCACGCTGAAACCGACCGACCAGCCCGACGTCGAGAACTCCAAGGGCCGCTACATCATCCCGAACTGCTCCACCGGAGAGCCGAGCGGGTGCGAGCGGCGCAACTCGGGTGGCTTCCGCTACGGGTCGCCCACGCTGACCGAGGCGCTCACGGTCTCGGCGGACACGTACTTCTACGACCAGGGCGCCAAGCTCTACGAGAAGAGCAAGGAACTGGGCGGAGCGCCGCTGTTCCAGAACGAGCTGCGGGCCTTCGGGTTCGGGCAGGCCAGCGGCATCGACCTGCCCGACGAGAACCCGGGCTACGTGCCCGACGCCGCGCTCAAGAAGAAGTTCGCCGACCGTGGTGTCATCTCCAAGCGCGAGGGCGCCGGCTACTACATCGGCGACAACATCAACCTGGCCGTCGGCCAGGGCCTGCTCTCGGTCACGCCCCTGCAGTTGGCGAACGCCTACGCCACGTTCGCCAACGGCGGCGTGCTCCGCGAACCCCGCGTGGCGTACGGCATCCGCGAACCGGGTGGTGCCACGCTGAAGGGCCAGCCGAACGTGCTGAACGTGATCGACTCGCCGGCCACCAGAACGCTCGGGCCCGTCCTGCGGGACGAGAACCAGCCACAGATCGATCTGCCCGACTCGATCCGGGCACCGATCATCGACGGCCTGCGGGGCGTCACCCAGGACTTCAGCGTGTGCTCGAAGGACGCCCCGTGCCGGTCGGGCACCGGCTTCGACACGTTCCGCGGGTTCGACTACGAGAGCGTGCCGATCTGGGGCAAGACCGGGACGGCCCAGGACGTCACCCAGCGCGACGAGAAGGACGACTCGCTGTTCTCGGCCTTCGGAGGCCCCAAGGACATCGGGGTCCGCTACCAGGTGACCGCGGTCCTCGAGGACTCGGGCTTCGGGTCGTCGGCCGCCGCGCTCACCGTGCGCTGCATGTTCGAGAAGCTCGGCAACCTGTCGGCCTTCCCGGCGGTCAACCCGAGCGACCCGCTGAACCGCAGCCAGACCCGCGCCGCCATCCTGCCGCGGCTGGCGGAAGCCGACCAGCTGTGCCTGCACGGGGTCGACCAGCAGATCTACGACTCGGCGTTCGGCACCAAGAGCAACGCGTCGGTGGAGTGACCGTGGCCACCGTCGCTTCCTCCTCCCGCCGCCTGTCTGGTCGCGCCGGCTCGAAGCCGACCGACGACACGCTGCCCCGGCTGCTCCGATGGGACTGGACGCTGCTCGGCGCCACGGTCGCTCTGTGCGCGTTCGGCCTCGTGGCCGTGCACTCGTCGCAGTGGGCCTCGTTCCAGCAGAACGACCCGGCGAACCTCTACTACAACGTGCAGCACCAGGCCGTCCCCATGGTGATCGGGGTCGTCGGCATGTTCGTGTTCATGGCGCTCGACTACCGCCAGCTCAAAGCCTGGACGCCCCGCCTCTACGTGGGCACCACCGCCATGCTGGCGCTGGTGCTGCTGCTCGGCACCGACCGCAACGGCGCCCGGGCCTGGTTCGATCTCGGCTCGTTCACGCTCCAGCCGTCCGAGATGGCCAAGCTGACCATGGTGCTCGGTCTGGCCGCCGTGGTCTCGAACGACCGCGACGGCCCGCTCAGCTACTCCCGGTTCGTCGCCGCCCTGGTCGTGCTCGGCGTTCCCGTCGGCCTGATCATGCTGCAGCCCGACCTGGGCACTGCGTCGACGTTCATCGTGGTGGCCATGGCCGTGCTGCTCGTGGGCCGGGCCCGGTTCTGGCACATCGTGCTCATCACGTTGCTGTCCGGCGCCACGTTGTTCGCCCTGGTCAAGACCGAGTTCCTCGCCCCCTACCAGGTTGCCCGCCTCACGTCGTTCGTAGACCCGACCAGCACGAAGATCGACCCGACGTGGCCCGAGGACAAGCGACTCCAGGAGCAGCGGATCAACGGTGTGCGCGAGCAGGTGCGCTACGCCCAGCAGGCGGTCAGCCTCGGCGGCCTCCACGGCCAGGGCTTCACCAAGGGCATCACCATGAACGGCGGCTACGTCTCCCAGACGCACACCGACTTCATCTTCGCCAACATCTCCGAGCAGTTCGGACTCGTGGGGGCGGGCCTCGTGCTCGGCTTGTACCTGCTGATCCTGCTGCGCATGCTGCGCATCGCCCAGCTGGCGAACCACGCGTTCGGCACCTTGATATGCGCCGGCGCGGGGGCGCTGCTCGCCTGGCACGTCTTCGAGAACGTGGGCATGAACATGGGCATCATGCCCGTGACCGGCATCCCCCTGCCCCTGGTCTCGTACGGGGGATCGTCGGTCATCGCCTTCCTGTGGCTGCTCGGCTTCGTCCAGAACGTGTACCGGCGGCGCGACGCCCGCGACTAGCGGGCGCGATCACCGACCTGGCGGACCGATCCTTGCCAGCTACAAGCGGTGACTGACCTGACACGCTGTAAACTCCCGGGTCACCATGCCGTCGATCTGGACCCAGCTCGAACCACTGCTCGTTCGCGTCCAGAAGCCCGCCCGGTACATCGGGCTGGAAGACGGTTCGGTCGTCCCGCGCCACGCCCCTGACAAGGTGTCGTGGCTGCTCACGTACCCCGACACGTACGAGGTCGGCCTGCCGAACGCCGGCCTCCAGATCCTCGCGGAGATCCTCAACGAGCGTGACGACGCCGTCGCCGAGCGGTCGTACGCCCCGTGGACCGACCTCGAGGAGCTGCTCCGGGCGAACGGGCTGCCGTTGTTCTCGCTCGAGACGCACCGGCCGGCCGCCGAGTTCGACGTCATCGCCTTCAACCTGTCGGCCGAGCTCGTCTACACGAACGTCCTGAACTGCGTGGATCTGGCCGGTGTGCCGATCCGCAGCGTCGACCGTCTGCCCGAGCATCCGCTGGTGCTCGTCGGCGGGCACGCCGCCTTCAACCCCGAGCCCGTGGCCGACTTCATCGACGCCGCCGTGCTCGGCGACGGCGAAGAGGTCGTCTCCGAGATCACCGCGGTCGTGGCGGCGTGGAAGGCCGCCGGACGGACCGACCGCCTGTCGGTGCTGCGGGCCCTGGCCCAGGTGCCCGGCGTGTACGTCCCGTCGCTGTACGAGGTGGCCTACGACGGGCCCCGCATCGCCTCGGTCACGCCCCGATTCGCCGACGTGCCCGCCACGGTCGGCAAGCGCACGATCGCCGACCTCGCCGAGTGGCCTTACCCGAAGCGCCAGCTCGTGCCGCTCACCGAGGTGGTCCACGACCGCCTCGCCGTCGAGGTGTTCCGCGGCTGCACCCGCGGCTGCCGCTTCTGCCAGGCCGGCATGATCACGCGGCCCGTGCGCGAGCGTCCGGCCGAGCAGGTGCGCACCATGGTACAGGACGGCCTGCGCCGCACGGGCTACGACGAGGTCAGCCTCACGTCGCTGTCGACCGCCGACTTCTCGGGCATCGAGGAGACGGTGCGCGAGATCGTCAGCCCCACCGACCCCACGGCGTGCGGCAACATCAGCGTGTCGCTGCCGTCGCTCCGGGTCGATGCCTTCACCGTGGGCGTGGCCGCCCAGGTGGCCAGCGCCCGGCGCAGCGGTCTCACGTTCGCCCCCGAGGCGGGCACGTGGCGCATGCGTCAGGTCATCAACAAGCTCATCACCGAAGACGACCTGTACGCCGCCGTCGATGCCGCCTACGCCAACGGCTGGACGCGGATGAAGCTCTACTTCCTCATCGGGCTGCCCACCGAGACCGATGCCGACGTGCTCGGCATCGCGGAGCTCGCCAAAGGCGTCGCCGCCATCGGTCGCAAGCACACCAACCGGGCCTCGGTCACGGTGTCGGTCGGCGGCTTCGTGCCCAAGCCGCACACCCCGTTCCAGTGGTTCGGCCAGAACACGGTCGAGGAGCTGCGACGCAAGATCGGGCTGCTGCGCGACGCCACGGCCAAGGCCAAGGGTGTGCAGCTCAAGTGGCACGACGCCCGCGCCAGCCTGGCCGAGGGCATCGCCAGCAAGGGCGACCGCCGCATCGGCAACGTGATCGA
>JANPGL010000488.1:0-9191 GCA_031423915.1 Actinomycetes bacterium
CCCACTCGTGACCAAGGTCCACCACGAGGTTCGCGTCCGCGCCGGCAAGGGCTATCAGATCGTCTACGTCGGTCACGAGGGGCACGAGGAGGCGGTCGGCACCATGGCGGTCGCCCCGAACGCCATCCATCGGGTCGAGTCGGTGGCCGAGGTCGACGCGCTACCCGACTTCGACGAGCCGGTGGCGTTGCTGGCGCAGACCACGCTGTCGCACCGTGACTGGGAGGGTGTCGCCGACGCCACGAAGGCCCGGTTCCCCGACGTGTGGACGCCCGGCCGCAGCGACCTGTGCTTCGCCACGACCAACCGACAGTCGGCACTCATGGCCATGGCCGAGAGGTGCGACGTCATCGTCGTGATCGGTTCGGCCAACTCGTCCAACACCCGGGCGCTCGAGAAGCTGGCCATCGAGGCCGGATGCGAGCGCGTCTACCGCGTGAACCACGCCGACGAGATCCCCGACGACGTGACCGGCACCGTCGGCGTCACCGCCGGCGCGTCGGCCCCCGAGGAGCTGGTCGACGCCGTCATCGCACGCCTCGCCCCTCGCCACGGGGTCGAGGAGGTGCGCGTCACCGACGAGGACGAGTACTTCCCCCCTCCCCGCAACCTGCGCGAGCTCCAGCATGCGGTGGAGCTCGCCGTCACCGTTCTCGCCGGAGGCTCCATGCGCACCCGTCCCCCTGTCGACGATCGTGCCGTCGCCGCCAGCGACGTCCTCGCGGCTCTGGGCTCCTGACGTGCTGAGCCCGTCCGGCGCCACCATCCGTCTGTTCATCCACGTGGTCGCCGCCACGGTGTGGGTCGGCGGGCAGCTCGTGCTCGCTGGGCTCGTGCGCCCGCTGCGGGCGCTGTCGCCCGACGCGCCACGCATCGCCGCGCGCCACTTCAACCGCATCGCCTGGCCGGCGTTCTTCGTGCTGGTGGCGAGCGGCGTCTGGAACCTGGTCGCCATCCACGTGGTCGACACGTCGCCCGCGTACCAGGTGACGGTGATGCTGAAGATCGCCATCGTCGCCGCCTCGGGCATGGGTGCCTTCGTCCACACCCAGGCCAACGGGAACAAGGTGGCGCTGGCCGTCGGCGGGGCGCTGGCGGGTGTCGGGGCGTTGGCCGCGCTGTTCCTCGGCGTCCTGCTCCACGCCCACGGCTGAGCTGCCACCCCTCCCGAGCCGTTCGCCCCTGGCGGTGGTCCGGCGTCGCGGAAGACGATGAGAGCGCGGCGGAGGAACGGAGCCGGCATGCCATCACGTGCGGTCATCGAGGACTTCCTGGGCCAGCGTCGTCTGGCGTTCGTGGGCGTGTCCCGCGAGCCCAAGCAGTTCGCCAACTCGGTCTACCGACACCTGCGCGACGGAGGTCGCGATCTCGTGCCGATCCATCGTGAGGCGCCGACGATCGAGGGCGACCGGGCCTACGCGTCGGTGCGTGACATCCCCGGGCCGGTCGACGGGCTGGTGGTCATGCTGCCGGCGGCGCCCGCGCTCGAGGTGGTGCTGCAGGCGATCGACTCGGGCGTGCCCCGCATCTGGCTGCACCGCGGTGCCGGCCAGGGTGCGGTGTCGCCGCAGGCCGTCGAGGCGTGCCGACGGGCCGGCGTGGCCGTCGTCGACGGCGCGTGCCCGATGATGTTCGCCGCGCCGGTCGGGTTCGTGCACAAGCTGCACCGCGTGATCAGCGGCCGCCGGATCGCCGCCTGACGCCGGCGCGGCGCGAGCCCGACGTCAGCGGGGCAGGTCCTTCCAGGCGACGTCCCGATCCACTCTCACGTCGCCCGGCAGGCCCAGCACGCGCTCGCCCAGGATGTTTCGCAGGATCTCGGCGGTCCCGCCCTCGAGCGTGTTGGCGCGGCTGCGCAGCATGCCCCGCACGACCAGTGGCGCGCCCTCGAGCGCGTCGGCCAGGTCCCAGTCGGGCCGGTCGACCGCGCCGTAGAGCGACGGCCCCTCCCAGGCCTGACCGTCGGCGCCCAGCAGGTCGACCGCCAGTTGCTGGAGGCGCTGGTTGTGGAGCGCCTTGGCCAGCTTGGTGACCGAGCCCTCGGGCCCGGGCGAGCGGCGGTTGAGCGATGCCCGCCGGATCGTCAGGTCGAGCACGCGCTGGTCGATGCAGGCCTGCACGAGCCGGGCTCGCACCACCGGATCGGCCACGCCCCGCTGGCGAGCGAGCGTCAGCACGGCCTCCAGGCGCAGGCCGCCCAGGATCGATGCGCTGGCCTTGGCCGCCTTGTCGCCCCCGCCGCCGGACAACGCCACGCGCTCGTTGGCCAGCGTCGTCATCGTGGCGCCCCAGCCCTCGTCGACGTCGCTGATCCGGTACAGGTCGGGGATGCGGGCGTCCGTGACGAAGTCCACCTAGAACTCGTGTTCGCCGGTGTGTTGGGGCCGGCCACGCACCTCGCCCCCGGGCGCCCGCAGGTCGCAGGCGAAGTAGGTGATGCCCTTGTGCTTCGGGGCATCGGGGTTCGTGCGGGCGAGCAGCATGGCGAACTGGGAGACGTGGCCCATGGTGGTCCACACCTTCTGACCGTTCACCACCCACTCGTCGCCGTCGCGCACGGCGCGCGTGCCGAGCGCGGCGAGGTCGCTGCCCGCGCCGGGTTCGGAGAAGAGCTGGCACCACAGCTCCTCCCCCGTCACGATCTTCGGTAGGAAGCGACGCTTCGTCTCCTCCGACGAGTGGGCCACGATGGTGGGCGCGGCGAGCGTGAGCCCGGCGCCACCGGGACCCATGGGCACCTTGTGCTCGACGAGCAGGGCGCCGATGGCGCGGGCGTCGTCCGGCGAGCGGTCGTCGCCGCCCCACGCGTTCGGCCACGCGGGCATGACCCACCCGCGGCCGCCCAGCCGCCGCAGCCAGTCGGCGCGATCGAAGCCCACGCGCGTCGAGGCGAGGGCGGCGTCGTCGCCCGAGTCGATGGCGTCGACCCAGCCGTCGGGCAGCTCGGCGCGCAGGAACTCGCGCACCTCGCCGCGGAGATCGCTCATCGGCGGCGGCGCCGCGTCAGTTCCGGGGCACCTGGGTCCAGGGGACGTCGCGGTCGGTGCGCACGTCGCCGGGCAGGCCGAGCACACGCTCGCCCAGGATGTTCTTCATGACCTCGGAGGTGCCGCCCTCGATCGAGTTGGCCCGGCTGCGCAGGAACGCCTTCTGGACGGTCTCGAAGGTCATGGCCGTCTCGGGGGCGGCCAGCTGGTAGGAGCCGTAGAGCATGCCGTCGGCACCCTGCAGCTCGACCGCGAACTCGTAGATCTTCTTGTTGTGGTCGGCCTTTTGGAGCTTGGCGATCGATCCCTCGGGGCCGGGGGTGCCGATCTTGCGGTTCTGCGAGGCACGGATGTTGGTGAGACGCAGCACCTCGGCCTGGCTCCACAGCTCCATCATGCGGTCCTGGGCGTCGGCGGTCCTGCGCTCGGCCGGCAGGCTCTCCCAGATCTTCACGACCTCGCGTATCGGGCCCGAGCCGCGCTGCGGGATGGCCCCGCCGATCGATACGCGCTCGTTCATGAGCGTGGTGAGCGAGACGCGCCAGCCGTCGCCCACGTTGCCGAGGCGCTCGGCGTCGGGGATGCGGGTGTCGGTGAAGTAGACCTCGTTGAACTCGGCCTCGCCGGTCATCTGGCGCAGCGGACGGGTCTCGACGCCGGGACCGTGCATGTCGACGACGAAGGCCGAGATGCCGGCGTGCTTCTTGGCCTCGGGGTCCGTGCGGGCGATCAGCAGGCCCCAACGCGAGATGTGGGCCAGCGTCGTCCACACCTTCTGGCCGTTGATGATCCACTCGTCGCCGTCGCGCAAGGCCTTGGTCGACAAGCCGGCGACGTCGGAGCCGGCGCCCGGCTCGCTGAACAGCTGGCACCAGACCTCTTCACCGGTGAACAGGGGCCGCAGGTAGCGCTGCTTCTGGTCCTCGCTGCCCCACACGACCACGGTCGGCCCGCACATGCCGTGGCCGATCGGGTTGCGCATCACGGGGTTCGGGCCGCCGGCGGCGAAGATCCGCTCGTTGATCGTCTTCTGCAGCTTCGGAGAGAGGCCGAGGCCACCGTTGCCCTCCGGGAAGTGCACCCAGCCGAGGCCCTTGTCGAACTGGGCGCCGAGGAAGTCCACGGCCTTGGTCGAGGACGGCGGGAACTCGGCCAGCAGGGCGCTGATGAGGTCGTTCACGCGCTTCTCGTCGGCCGACAGGTCAGACTCGATGGTGCTCATCGTCGCACTCCCCCTTGGACTTGACCCGATGGTCAAGAGAACGGGATCACTGTATCGACCACCCGCCCGCACCGGCCAGGCGGGCGCCGCTACGGTGCGGTCGCGGGTGGCTCGGACGGGAGGTCGGTGCATGGGTCGTCAGCTCGCGCAGGGTTACCGCAGTCGAGTCGCGACCGCGACGGCGGTCGTCGCGATGGTCCTGGCCTCGCTCGTGACTGCGACGGCACCCGTCGGCGCGGCAACCGTCCGGCCCCGCGTCACGGTGATCGGCGACTCGACGCTGCTCGGCATGCGAGCAGACGGCGCCGCCCTCGTCCGTGTCGACTACGACCTGAACCTCCAGCCGGCCAGCTGCCGCCGCCTGATCGAGGTGAGCTGCGACATCCCGTTCCGCCCCACCAACACGATCGACGTGATGCGGGCGCAGGAGGGCCAGCTCGGCAGGGCGCTCGTGATCATGGCCGGCTACGACGACTTCAGCATCGCCGACGGGATCGACACCATCGTCGCCGAGGCGCGCCGCCAGGGCGTGGCGCACGTCGTGTGGCTGACGTACATGGAGGACGTGACCTACTCGGGCCTCGGTGGCCAGACGTACGCGGACGTGTTCCGCGAGCACAACCGCGTGCTGCGGGCCAAGGCCGCGGCTGACCCGATCCTCGTCGTCGCCGACTGGAACGCCTACGCGGACCCCCACCCCGAGTGGTTCTCGTTCGACGGCATCCACCTGTCGGCGCAGGGCAGCCCGGCGCTCGGCGGCTTCATCGCCGACCAGCTCGATCAGCTCGGCCTGGTGCGGTGCGGCGCATCCGGCGCGACGGGTGACCCCGTGGCCCCCGGCCCGGCCGCCGCACCCGCAGACACGGCCGCGGGCTTCCACGCCGTGGCCCCGACCCGGCTGCTCGACACCCGCGCTGGCGCCCCACTGGCCGCTGAACGCCAGGTGGTCGTCGACGCCGGGCCGCGGGTGGGCGCCGGAGCGACCGCCGTCGCCGTCAACATCACGGCGGCGCCCGCGTGCGTGACGGGCTTCCTCGTCGCCTACCCGTGCGGCGCCGGTCGGCCGACGACGTCGAACGTGAACCCGTCGGCGGGCGCCGTGGTGGCGGGCTTCGCCATCGTGCCGCTCACCGCCGGGGCCACGACGTTCTGCCTGTCGTCGCTCACCCAGGCCGACGTCGTCGTCGACATCACCGGCTGGTACGGCCCCGGCGGGGACGGGTTGCAGCCGGTGACGCCCCGTCGGCTGCTCGACACCCGATCGGGCGATCGGCTGGCCGCCGGAACCGCCGTGGCGGTCACCACACCGGCGCCCGCCGCCGGTGCGACCGTGCTGAACCTCACGATGACGGAGCCGGCCGGTCCCGGCTTCCTGACGACCTACCCGGCCGCGGCAGACGGCACGTGCGATCCCGCAGCGCGGCCGCTCGCATCGGCCGTGAACGCCTCGGCGGCGGGCACCACGGTCGCCAACCTGTCCCAGGTCGGCGTCGGCGGCGCCGGTGCCGTGTGCCTCTATGCCTCGGTGGCCACGCACGTGGTCGTCGACGTCGCCGGCACGTACGGCGCCGGGGGCGCCAGCCTCCACGCCGTGGCTCCCATCCGCCTCGTGGACACGCGCTCGGGCGGTCGGCCCATCGGCGCGGCCGCCACCCTGGCGGTCCGGGCGCCGCAGGACGGCGCCACGGCGGTGGCGTTCACGGTCACCGCCGTCGACTCGGCCGGCCCGGCCTACGTGACGGCATGGCCCGCCGATGCCGTCGGCGTGTGCACGGCGGCGAACCGGCCGCTGGCCTCGGTACTCAACGTCACCGGCGCGGCGGCCGTGCCCAACCTGCTGGTGGTGCCCACCGGAGGTAGCCGCACCGTGTGCCTGTTCGCCCAGGCGTCGCTCCACCTCGTCGTCGACCAGACGGCCTGGTTCGGCTGACGGCGGAGCGGGGCCGCTCAGTCCTCGCCGTCGTCGCCACCGGCCACGTCGAACCCGGCGGCGGCCAGGCGTTCGAGCAGCCGGTCCCGCACCGACGAGCCCGGCTCGCGCGCCTTGTCGCCCGTGACGCGCCAACCGTGCCGGCTCGAGTAGAGCAGCGGGGGCTCCTTCAGGCGACCCGCGCCGAACTCGGTGACGCGAGCGAAGAACAGTTCGTGGTCGAGCCGGCCGAGCGGCCCCGGGGTGCCCACGGCCGCACCGATGCGTTCGAACGTCTCGCAGCGCAGCCACGCCACAGCGTTGCGGGCGATGGGCAGGCCGTCGGGCAGCGCTTCCAGATACTCCTGAGCGATGTAGCGGAACTTGCGCCCGGGGTACGAGAAGTACTGGCCGACGTCGACCTGGTCGCCCGCCAGGATCGACACCGAGAACTGCCCCGACGCCACCATCAGGGGGTAGGTATCGTGCTTGGGCGACACCGACGCCATGACGACGGGTTCTTCGAAGCTCACCTGGCTCACCCAGTGCGAGCAGTAGGCCCGGGTGAGGCCGTCGTGGTGGGCGCCGACGAGCTGGACGCCCTTCACCATCTGGCCGAGGCAACGCTTCAGTGCGGGATCGATCACGGGGCGTCAGGTTGCCAGACGCCGCCCGCTCAGTTCGTGTCGGCCAGCGAGCGGGCCAGCTCCCGGTGGTCGTCGTCGGTGGCGCCCGGACACCGGACACGTAGGCGCAGGACCCAACGCAGGTTCTTGGTGTCACGCGAGCGCTGGAACACGAGTCGCAGGTTGGCCACGATCCGTTCGACGATCGCCGCCCGCGTCACCGGCTCGAGGTAGCCGTCGTACCAGGGCGCCTGCTGGCCCATCGATCGAACGAACAGGGCCCGGCACTGGTGGGCATCGAGCAGGCGCCCGTGGTGGAACGGGTCGACGAACACCGCCGGGTCGGCCTGGTCGCGCAGCAGGAAGTGGCCCGGCATCCCCACGCCGACCAGCGGTACGCCGACCCGCCGACCGATCTCCATGGCCAGCACGCTGAGCGTGATGGGGATGCCGAGGCCCCGGGTCATCACCTGGTCGAGGTAGGAGTTGCGCGGGTCGTAGTAGTCGGCGGCGTTGCCCACGAACCGTTCCGACGCGAACAGCAGCCGGACGAGGCCGTCGAGCGTCGGTTGCTCGCACTCGGCGGCCAGCCGGTCGAGGCGGGCCACCTCGGCATCGACGTCGAGCCCCGGGCGCGCCACCGCGGCCACGCACAGCGCGGCCTCGCCGAGCGCGACCTCGTCGGCGGGGACGGCCATCAGCTCCTCGAAGCGCCCCAACGGATCCATCCCGGCGAGACGGTACCGCCGGGTGGGCCGGGAGGTCGGGTCGTCGGTAGGGTTGCTCCCCATGTATCCGGGGGAACACGCCAAGACCACGCCCGACAAGCCCGCCGTCATCATGGGCTCGACCGGCGAGGTGATGACCTTCCGCCAGCTCGACGAGGCGGCGTGCCGGCTGGCCCGGGTCTTCCACGACCTCGGCCTGGTGCCCGGCGATCACGTCACGTTCTGCATGGAGAACCACCCGCGTTACCTCGAGGTGGCGTGGGGGTGCCGCTACGCGGGCCTGATCTACACCGCGGCGTCGTCGCGGCTCACCTCGGGCGAGCTGAGCTACATCGTCAACGACTCCCAGTCGAAGGTGTTCGTCACCTCCCACTACAAGGCCGAGCAGGCCGTCGAGATCATCCCCGACACGCCCGACGTGCGGCTGAGGCTGATGCTCGACGGCACCGCCGAGGGTCACGAGTCGTACGAGGCGACGGTGGCGTCGAAGTCAGCCGAGCCGCTGCCCGACCGGGTCGCCGGCACCGACATGCTCTACTCGTCGGGCACGACGGGCCGGCCCAAGGGCGTGGCGTCGAAGTGGACGCCCGAACCGTTGGAGACGACCGGCGCGGGCACGGCGGGCCTGCAGACGATGCTGTTCGGCGTGAACGCGGACTCGGTGTACCTGTCCCCTGCGCCGCTGTACCACGCCGCCCCGCTGCGCTTCTGCCTGGGCGCCCAGTCGCTGGGCGCCACCGTCGTCGTCATGGAGCACTTCGACGCCGAGCAGACGATCGCCCTCATCGAGCGCTACAAGGTCACGGTGTCGCAGTTCGTGCCCACGATGTTCGTGCGCATGCTGAAGCTCGACCCCGAGGTGCGGGCCAAGTACGACGTGTCGTCGCTCAAGACGGCCATCCACGCGGCGGCGCCGTGCCCCGTGCCGGTGAAGAAGCAGATGATCGAGTGGTGGGGGCCGGTCATCCACGAGTACTACGCCGGTACCGAGGGCAACGGGGTCGTGTACTGCAACAGCGAGATGTGGCTCGCCCACCCGGGCACCGTCGGCGCCCCGGTGGCGTGCACCCTGCACATCTGCGACGAGACCGGCGACGAGGTCCCCCAGGGTGAGTCGGGCACCATCTACTTCGAGGGTGGCGCCGAGTTCGAGTACCACAACGACACCGAGAAGACGAAGGGTTCGAGGCACCCGAAGGGCTGGTCGACGCTCGGTGACGTCGGGTACGTGGACGCCGACGGGTTCCTCTTCCTCACCGATCGCAAGGCGTACATGATCATCTCGGGCGGGGTGAACATCTACCCGCAGGAGGCCGAGAACGTCCTGGTGATGCACCCCAAGGTGGTCGACGCGGCCGTGCTCGGCGTGCCCAACGAGGACTTCGGCGAGGAGGTCAAGGGCGTCGTGCAGCCGGTGACCATGCCCGCCACGCCCGACGATGCAGCCGCGCTGGCGAAGGAGCTGATCGCGTTCTGTCGCGAGCACCTCGCCGACGTGAAGTGCCCGCGCTCCGTCGACTTCCGCGAGGAGCTCCCCCGCCACCCCACCGGCAAGCTCTACAAGCGGTTGCTCAAGGACGAGTACTGGGCCAACGTCGGCCGCAGCATCTGAGCTCGTCAGCCCGCGCGCCGTGCGTACCCCGATCGCAGGCAGCTCAGATGGCCGCCACGGCCATCTGACATGCCCGCGCTGCCCGAAACCGAGTGGCCCCGTGGTCG
>JANPGL010000489.1:0-3086 GCA_031423915.1 Actinomycetes bacterium
CCAACAGCGGGAACGCCGCGCCGACGGTGCGGCCGAAGCGCCGGCGCCGGCCGCTGCGGAGCCGGGGAGCGAAACGCAGATGCGACAGGTACGCGGCGGTGAACGCCACCCCCGTAGCGAGGAGCGTGCCGAGCACCACCCGTGGGAGCAGCTCGCGCCGTGCCGGTCGGCCCGGGTCGTGGGCCCCGGGGAGCCCGCCTGCACGGCTGGCCACCGCCACGACGGCGGCGAACCCGGCGGCGAACAGCAGCGCCGCCGCCAGCTGTCGCACGGTGCCCGAGATGCGGTTGTCGGGGCGCGTCGCGTCGCCGCCCGTCGGCGGTGCGGACGCGTCGGGTGCCGGTGGTGGGGGCGGAGCCCAGGCGGACATGTAGCACCATCATGCGTGCTGGCGACCCTCCGCGGTGCTCTTGCGAACATCTGTTCGACGGTGGGTGCTACTCTCGGCTGGTGTGAAGGTCCCTTCGTCGCCGCCTTGCGGCGCTCGGTAGCGTGGCGCAGATGTCCGATGCCCTGGTTGTTCGCGGAGCCCGCGAGCACAACCTGAAGAACATCTCGGTCGACCTGCCCCGCGACCGCCTCATCGTGTTCACCGGGCTGTCGGGTTCCGGCAAGTCGAGTCTGGCGTTCGACACCATCTACGCAGAGGGACAGCGTCGCTACGTAGAGTCGCTCAGCTCGTACGCCCGGCAGTTCCTCGGGCAGATGGACAAGCCGGACGTCGACTTCATCGAAGGTCTGTCGCCGGCGATCTCCATCGACCAGAAGTCGGCGTCGCGCAACCCGCGCTCGACCGTGGGCACGATCACCGAGGTCTACGACTACCTCCGGCTCCTCTACGCCCGCATCGGCGTGCCGCACTGCCCGAACGACGGCACTCGCATCGAGCGGCAGACGCCCCAGCAGATCGTCGATCGCGTGCTCACGCTGCCCGAGGGCACCCGCTTCCAGGTGCTCGCCCCCGTCGTGCGTGGGCGCAAGGGTGAGTACGACACCCTGCTCCAGGACCTGGCCGCCCAGGGCTACGTGCGGGCCATCGTCGACGGCGAGACCGTCGACATCGCCGAGTTCCTGAAGCGGGAGGAGCGGCTCGCCCGATACGAGCAGCACACCATCCACGTGGTGGTCGACCGCCTGGTCAAACGCGACGGCCTCGAGCGTCGCCTCACGGACTCGCTCGAGACGGCGCTGAAGCTGGCCGAGGGCGTGGCCGAGGTCCAGCTGGTGCCGGCAGCCGCCGACGCCGACCAGTCGCCCGAGATCCTCACCTTCTCCCAGCACCTCGCCTGCCCCACGTGCGGCACGAGCTACGACGAGCTGGCCCCCCGCAACTTCTCGTTCAACTCCCCGTACGGCGCCTGCGAGGCCTGCGACGGCCTCGGCACCAAGTACCAGGTCGATCCCGAGCTGGTGATCCCCGACCCCGACCTGACGTTGGGCACGGGGGCGATCTCGCCCTGGCGCAGCTCCACCTCGCAGTACTTCACCCGCATGGTCGAGGCGGTCGCCGAGGAGAACGGTTTCGGCGTCGACACGCCGTGGCGCAAGCTCACCAAGGCCCAGCAGAACCTCGTGCTGTACGGCGCCAAGGGCCAGGTGACGGTCCGCTACAAGAACCGCTACGGCCGCACGCGCCAGTACGCCACCACCTACGAGGGCGTCATCCCGTGGCTCGAGCGTCGGCACTCCGACACCGACAGCGAGTACACGCGTGAGAGCTACGAGAGCTACATGCGTGAGGTTCCCTGCCCCACGTGCAAGGGCCATCGGCTGAAGCCGGCATCGCTGGCCGTCAAGATCGGCGACCAGTCGATCTCCGAGGTGTGCGACCTCGCCATCGGCGAGTCGGCCAAGTTCCTGGGCGCCCTCGAGCTGTCGGAGCGCGAGAAGCTGATCGCCGAGCGGGTCATCAAGGAGATCAACGCCCGCATGAGCTTCCTGCTCGATGTCGGTCTCGACTACCTGACGCTGTCGCGATCAGCCGGCACGCTGGCCGGAGGCGAGGCGCAACGGATCCGGCTGGCCAGCCAGATCGGTTCCGGTCTCGTGGGCGTGCTGTACGTGCTCGACGAGCCGTCGATCGGCCTGCACCAGCGCGACAACCGGCGCCTCATCGACACCATGATCCGCCTGCGCGACCTCGGCAACACGGTCCTCGTGGTCGAGCACGACGAGGACACGATCAAAGAGGCCGACTGGATCGTGGACATCGGCCCGGGTGCCGGCGAGCACGGCGGCGCCGTCGTCTACTCGGGGCCCGTGCCGGGCATCCTCGAGGCGACCGAGTCGATCACCGGCCAGTACCTGGCCCGCACGCGCTCGATCCCGGTGCCGGCGGTGCGTCGCCAGCCCGCCGACAAGTGGCTCACCGTGCGCGGGGCGCGCGAGCACAACCTGCGCAACCTCGACGTGCGGTTCCCCCTCGGCTGCTTCGTGGCGGTCACGGGCGTGTCCGGCTCCGGCAAGTCGACGCTCGTGGGCGACATCCTCCTGCCGTCGCTGATGCAGCGGATCTACAAGTCGAAAGCGGCGCCCGGCCGGCACACCGGCGTCGACGGCATCGACCTGCTCGACAAGGTGATCGACATCGATCAGAGCCCCATCGGGCGCACGCCGCGCTCGAACCCGGCCACCTACACGGGGGTGTTCGACCACATCCGCAAGCTGTTCGCGCAGACGCAGGAGGCGAAGGTCCGGGGCTACCTGCCGGGCCGGTTCTCGTTCAACGTCAAGGGTGGTCGCTGCGAGGCCTGTGCCGGTGACGGCACCATCAAGATCGAGATGCACTTCCTGCCCGACGTGTACGTCCCGTGCGAGGTGTGCAAGGGCGCCCGGTACAACCGCGACACGCTCGACATCGAGTTCAAGGGCAAGAACATCTCGCAGGTGCTCGACATGCCGTGTGAGGAGGCCGTCGAGTTCTTCACGAACCAGCCGGCGATCTCCCGGCACATGCAGACGCTCGTCGACGTGGGCCTCGGCTACGTGCGTCTGGGGCAGCCGGCGCCGACGCTCTCCGGCGGTGAGGCCCAGCGGGTGAAGCTGTCCAGCGAGCTGGCCAAGCGGTCCACGGGCCACACCATCTA
>JANPGL010000490.1:0-6318 GCA_031423915.1 Actinomycetes bacterium
GGGCGCACTTCCCCGGTCGCGCCGCCACGAGCATGCTGCCGATGGCGATGTGGCCGGTCCCGGCCGCCGAGGCGTGGGCGCGTCTGACCGCGGCGTTCGGCCTGCCGACGATCCCCACCGTCGGCACGACGGTCGTGAGCCCGGCGGGCGCGCCCCCGATGTCGGGTCGCATCGTCGACGCCGACTCGTGGCGGCTCGCCGTGCTGCTCGACGAGCCCCTCGCCGGCACGGCGATCCTGGCGGCCGAGGGCATGGGCGACCAGACCGGCGTGTCGATCTGGTCGTACCTCTACGGCGACGACGCGGTCGCCGTCGTCGAGCGCGACAAGCCCCTGTGGCAGGCCTGGCTCGACGCTCAGGCCGGAGCTGCGAACCCCACGTAGCCGTCGCGCAGCGCCGGCGCGCCCTCGTGGTTGCGAACGGCCAGGTGCACACCGGCGGCGTCGACCGCCAGGATGTCGACTCGGACCTCGGCGCCGAGGTCGACCATGGCGCCGAAGCGGGCGCACACGCGGCGCACGTCGCCCGGCGCGCGACCGGCCACGGCCGTGGCGATCGACACCGCGCGCGCCATGGTGGCGGTGCCGTGGAGGATCGGTGCGTGCAGACCGGCCGCCTTGGCCACCGCCACGTCGGTGTGGATGGGGTTCCAGATGCGGGCGCACTCGGTGTAGGTGTGCGCGTCCGTCAGGCGCACGTACGACGGGATCGACGCCATGGGGCTCGCCTCGGCCGGCGCCGCCGGCGCCTCGGGCCACTCGTACGCCGCCGACAGGGGATCGCCGTGGAGGTCGACGCCGCGGAAGAGCGACGTCATCAGCGTCGACCACACGGGCTCACGGTTCGTGGCCGCGACCGCCGAGAACAGCGTGTGCTGCACGGCGCCGGCCTTCGCGCGGCCCACGCCGACGACGGCGCCTTCGATCACCACGTGCTCGCCGGCTCGCACCGGACGGTGGATCACGAGGTCGTGGGCGGCGTGCACGCCGCGCCGCCGCTCGGACCCCGTCAGTGGGCTGGTATCGCTCGAGCGGACGATCAGCTCCCACTCCGGCGCCACGGCGAAGCACGGGTGCACCGCGAGGGTGCCCTCGGTGTCGTACAACTCGGACCGCTCGTCGGGTACACCCGAGGCGTAGGCCATCAACCATCGCGCGTCGCACTGGGCGGTCACCGACCCGAGGGACGTACCGACGAAGCTGGCGGGTAGGGGCATCAACCGTCGAGCGTAGGCCACGACACGGGTGCGACCGACCGGCGTTCCGCCGCCCGGCGCACGGCGGGCAGGGCCAGCGCCGCCGCCACTGCGGCCGATCCCGCCACCGCGGTGCCCACACGGGCCCCGAAGTGGTCGGAGATGAAGCCGAGCAACGGCGCGCCGAACGGGGTCGTGCCGCCGAACATCATCACGTAGAGGGCCATGACGCGGCCCCGCTTCTCCGGCGCCGAGTTGAGCTGAAGCGTGGCGTTGGCGGTGAGCATCATGGCGATGAAGCCCGCGCCCGACGCCGCCACGAACACCAGCTCGAGCCACAGGAACGGTGCGACCGCCATGCCGAGCAACGCCAGCCCGCAGGCGGCGGCGCAGCCGGCGAGCAGCTCCGGCGTGTACGTGGCGCGACGGGCGGCGGCCAGCGACGCCACGAGCGCGCCCGCCCCCTGCGTGGCCGAGAAGACACCGACGAGTCCGGCGCCACCCCCGAAGATCTCCTTGGCCATGAGGGGCAGGAACACCTGGAAGTTCAGCGTGAACAGCCCGACGATGAGCACCAGCACCAGGGTCGACACCAGCACGGGCGAGCCCCAGGCGTACCGGATCCCCTCTCGGATCTGCCCGGTCGCGCGCGGCGCGCGCGGGCGGGTGTGCATCTCCGACGACCGCATGGCCGCCAACCCGATGATGACCGCCACGAACGACGCCGAGTTGATGGCGAAGCACCAACCGGTGCCGACGAGCAGGATGAGCAGCCCGGCGATGGCCGGGCCGAACACGCGACCGCCGTTGAAGGTGGCCGAGTTGAGGCCCACGGCGTTCTGCACGTGCGACGTGGGCACCAGCTCACTCACGAACGCCTGGCGCGTCGGCATCTCGACGGCGTTGGCCAGGCCGGTGAGGAACGCCAGGACGAAGACCATCCAGAGACGGACCGAATGCGACAGCACGAGCACCGCCAGCACCGCGGCCATGAGGGCGGCCCAGGTGTTGGTGGCGATCACGAGCTTGCGTCGGTCGTAGCGGTCGGCCAGCACGCCGGCCCACAGACCGAAGAACAGCGTGGGCGACATCATTAGGCCCGACAGCAAGCCGAGGGCACCGGCGCCGCCGTGGAGCTCCTTGAGGACGAGCCAGGCCTGGCCCGTGCCCTGCAGCCAGGTGCCCGACACCGACACGAGCTGGCCCCAGAAGAACAGCTTGTAGTTGCGGATCTTGAGCGAGGCGAAGGTGGGAAGGGCGGCGTTCGGCACGGCGACGGCGGTCACGGATCGACCTCGGCCAACCGGTCGAGCAGCTCGACGACGTCGGCGACCCGTTGGCGCTCGGGGGCCGACAGGGTGGCCAGGCGGCGCTCGAGCTCGGCGGTGCGCCGGGAGCGTGACGCCTCGACCAGCCGGGCGGCCGCGTCGGTGGGCTCCACCACCACCACCCGGCCGTCGGTCGGGTGGGCACGGCGGCGCACCCAGCCGTCCTCTTCGAGCTTGGTGACGAGACGGGTCATCGTCGGCGGCTGAACCTTCTCCGCGGCCGCGAGGTCACCGATCGTCATCGGCCCGGTGGCGCTGTTCGCCATCAGCACGTAGAGGGCCGACAGCTGCGAGAGCGTCACCCCGTCGGCGGCCACGTCGAGCTGGCGCAGGCGGCGGGCCAGCCGCATGACCGACATCCTGAGTCGGGGCGCCAGATCCTCGCCCGCCGTCGCCGATGTCTTTGCCATGACTAACTAGCGTAGCTAAGGACTGGGTCCGACCCCGGCATCCCCCGAATCCCGGCGCCGGACGCGACAGGGCCCGGGCGGCAGACGCCGGCCCGGGCCCCGTTCGAACGCTCGCTCGGACTAGAGCTGCATCGACTTCGTCTCGAGGAACTCCTCGAAGCCGTGGCGGCCGTACTCACGGCCGACACCCGACTGCTTGTAGCCACCGAACGGGGCGTTCGGGTTGAACTTCCCGCCGTTGACCTCGATCTGGCCGGTGCGGATGCGCCGGGCGACCGCCTTGGCCTTCTCGACGTCGCCGAACCACACGCCGCCCGACAGGCCGTAGTCGGTGTCGTTGGCGATCTGGACGGCTTCGTCGACCGAGTCGTAGGGCAGGATCGACAGCACCGGGCCGAAGATCTCCTCGCGGGCGATGCGCATCTTCGGCGTCACCTCGGAGAACACGGTGGGTCGCACGTAGAACCCGGTGTCGAGGCCGTCCGGCGCGCCGGGGCCGCCGGCCACGAGCTTGGCGCCGTCCTCGATGCCCGAGTTGATGAAGTGCTGGACGCGGTCGCGCTGGGCGGCCGAGGCCAACGGGCCGAGCTTGGCCGCGTCGTCGAACGGGCTGCCGACCGTGAACTTCTCGGCGGCCGCGGCGGCGATCGCCTCGGCCTGGGCCAGCTTCGAGCGGGGCACGAGCATGCGGGTGAGGGCCGAGCAGGTCTGGCCCGAGTTGCCGTAGCACTTGCCGATGCCAGCCGCGACGGCCTTGGCGAACGTCTCGTCGTCGAGATCGTCACCGATGATGTTGGCGCTCTTGCCACCGAGCTCGAGGGCGACCTTCTTGATCGTCTCGGCCGCCACGGCGGCGACGCGGCGGCCGGCGCGGGTGGAGCCGGTGAACGACACCATGTCGACGCCGGGGTGGGCGGCGATGGCCTCGCCGACCGACGGGCCGTCGCCCGACACCAGGTTGAACACGCCGGCGGGCAGGCCCACCTCGTGGACGACCTCGGCCAGCACGAAGGCGTCGACCGGAGCGACCTCGGACGGCTTCAGCACCACGGTGCAGCCGGCGGCCATGGCGAAGGCCACCTTGGCGGCGATCTGGTGGAGCGGATAGTTCCACGGCGTGATGCAACCGACGACGCCGATGGGCTCGCGCACGACGAGGCTGTTGCCGACCTGCTCCTCGTAGGCGAAGGTCTCGGCCAGCGTGGCCGCCGAGTTGAAGCTGTTGATCGGCAGGCCGACCTGGATGATCTTGGACATCGCCTTGACCATGCCGGTCTCGCGGCTGATGGTGGTGGCCAGCTCGTCCATGCGGGCGCCGAGGGCCTCGCCGATGCGGGTCAGGTACTTGGCCCGCTCCTCGGCCGACGTGGCCGACCAGGTCTCGAACGCGGCGCGGGCGGCCTTGACGGCCTTGTCGACGTCGGCGGCGTTGCCGGCCGGGATCGTGGCCATCACCTCTTCGGTGATGGAGTCGATGACGTCGATCGAGCCGGTGCCCGCGGACGGCACCCAGGCTCCCCCGATGTAGATCTTGTCGTAGGCGGTCATGGGATCTCCTCTGTGTTCGCGAACAGCGGTTCGGGCGCGCCAGCGCCCCGCCGGTCGAGACTACGCTGGCTCGGCACAGGGTCACGACCCGGGTGGGCGCCCAGGTGCCACCATGGCGGGGTGCGCAACGTCCGAGGTGGCGACGACGAGCTCCTGCTCAACGAGTGGGCGTGCCTCGGCATGCTCGGCGAACGCGAGACCCACGGCTTCGCCCTGGCTTCCCGTCTGACCCCGAAAGGCGACGTGGGCCGGGTGTGGTCGCTGTCGCGGCCGCTCACCTACCGGGCGCTCGACCAGCTCCAGACGCGCGGGCTGGTCGAAGCGGTCGGCACCGAGCCGGGTCGGGCGGGTGGCCCCCGCACGATCCTCGCCATCACCGGGCCCGGCCGCGCTGCGCTGCACCGCTGGCTGGCGGAGCCGGTCGATCACCTGCGCGACGTTCGCGCCGAGCTGCTGCTCAAGCTGGTGCTGGCCGGCCTGAACGAGGTCGACGTCCGTCCGCTGGTCGTCGCCCAACGAGCCGCCTTCCAACCGACGCTCGACGCCCTGGCGGCCGAGCCCCTCGACGACGACCCGGTGATGCGCTGGCGCCGCGAGTCGGCACTGGCCGTCGCCCGCTTCCTCGAGGGCCTGGCGGCGACGGGCTGACGACGGCCGTCAGACCCCGAGCCGGCTTCGCCGCGCCGCGAGCTCGGTACGGAACCGCTCGACGTTGGCGAGCTTGATGTCCTCGTAGCCCCGCACGAGGTCGGGCAGTGCGGCGAGCGTCACGGCGTCGTCGTGGTTCTCCGGGGTCAACGCCGTCGCCACCTTCTCGACCACGCCACGGTACTCGTCGATCAGCTCGCGTTCGACGCGGCGCACCTCGGCCCGGCCGAACGGGTCGAGCGCGGTGCCGCGCAGCCGCTTGCCGGCGGCCAGCGCCGACATGGCGGGCGTGAACCAGGGGCCGAGCTTGATCTTGTTCTTCATGCCCATGGCCCGCAGCACCGGCGGGTGCAGGTTGTACGACACCACCACGTCCTCCCCCACCTCCGACGTCACCCGCGCCCGCTCGACGGCGAGCCGATGGAGGCGGGCCACCTCGTACTCGTCCTTGTAGGCCATCAGCTTGTGCAGGCCGCGCGCCACGGCCTCGGCGTACTCTGTGCGGCCCGGCACGGCGCGCCCCTCGGCCGCGGCCACCACTCGCACCGTGTCGACGTAGCGCGCCGCGTAGGCGCGGTCCTGGAAGGCCACGAGGTCGGGCACCCGCAGGCGCAGCAGACGGCCGAGCTCGCCACCGTCGAGGTCGCCGATCATCTTCAGGTCGGCCTTCGACGGCGCGGTCACGCCCCAGTCGGGCGCCTGCATGGCCGCTTCGACACGGGCCCGGTCCTGCACCCACATGCGACCCCAGCGGAACGCCAGCTTGTTGGCCTCGACGGCGGCCCCGTTCAGCTCGATGGCCTGCTCGATGGCGGCCGCGGCGATGGGCAGGCCACCGCGCTGGTACGCCGCGCCGAGGAGCAGCACGTTGGCCGTGGTGGTATCGCCGAACAGGCCGGCCGCCACGGCGGCCGCATCGAGGTGCACGTTGTCGTCGCCCCGGGTGGCGGCGTCGAGCTCGGCCAGCAGCGGCTCGACGGCGGGGAACACCGCGTACGGGTCGGTGATCATGCGACCTGTGGGCGTGCGCGACGTCGATACGACCGCCAGCGTGCGCCCGGCCGTGGCGCCCGACAGGTTGGCGGGCGACAGGCCGACCAGGAGATCGAACACGAGGTAGGTGTCGACCTCGCCGGCGGTCACCTTGCTGGCGCCCTCGACCGGCGTGCGGCTGATGCGCAGGTCCGAC
>JANPGL010000491.1:0-8187 GCA_031423915.1 Actinomycetes bacterium
CTCACGGTCGGCCTCGACTCCTTCCTGGGGCTGTGATGGGAGCGCTCGACGGACGGGTCGCCATCGTTACGGGCGCCAGCCGCGGCATCGGCGCCGCCATCGCTCGTCTGTTCGCCGCCGAGGGCGCCGCGGTCGCCGTCACCGGTCGCACGACCGAGCCGGGCCAGAGCGTGTTCGAGGGCACGATCCACGAGACGGTGCAGCAGATCGTCGACGCCGGCGGAAGTGCCGTGGCGGTGGCCGCCAACCTGATCCACGCCGAGGATCGGGCTCGCATCGTGGCCGAGACCGTCGATCAGCTGGGCGCGGTCGACATCCTCGTCAACAACGCCGCCGTCACGTGGTTCGGGCGCGTCGACACGTTCCAGGAGAAGCACTTCCGGCTGATGTTCGAGGTGCAGGTGCGCGCCCCGTTCGAGCTCTCGCAGCTGGTGCTGCCCGCCATGATCGCCGCGGGCCGCGGCGCCATCCTCAACATCTCGTCGAAGGGCGCCATCCACCCCGAGGGCCCGCCTTTCGCCCCGAACCCCGGCACCACGGTCTACGGCATGGTGAAGGCGGCGCTGGAGCGCTTCACCACCGGGCTGGCCGCCGAGGTCGACGCGAACGGCGTACAGGTCAACGTCCTGTCGCCCACCGGTCTCGTGCCGACGGCCGGTGCCGTGCACCACAACCTCGTCACGCCGGCGCGCCAGCGGATGATCGAACACGAGTCGGTGATGGCCGCCGCCGCTCTGGCGCTGGTGTCGGGCGACCCGCCGCTCACCGGCCGCGTCGCCTACAGCCAGCAGCTCCTGTGGGAGCTGGGCCGGGGTCCGAAGCCCGACGACGACCTGCTGGTGGCGCCGCACCCGCGCGTCGGCGCGATGGGCCACGAGGCGTAGGGGCGCGTCCTACGGGAGCCGGCGCTGCCAGCCGGCGAGGGACACGTCGGCGGGCAACCACACGCGCACGCTCCGTCCCTGCACCACGACGACCACGCCACCGTGTCGGCGCGTCGAGTCGTACTCGGACGCGCCGCAGCACGGCGTGCTGAAGGCGTCGGGGTCGACCCACCGCTGCCCTGGGACCGCGTCGCCGGTGGCGGTGTCGACGAGCTGCCACGTGAGCGCGTTCGTGGCCACGTCCCCCTCGCTCACCAGCGCGGAGCCGTCGGCTGGGCTGCCCGCCACGAGCCGCAGCCCCGGCAGCTCCCACCGCACCGCGCCGGTGGCGATGTCGACCGCCGTGAGCCGGTACGTGCAGTCCCACGAGCTGCCGATCGGCTCGCACGTCTGTGCCAGGGCGGTGGCGCCGTCGGGATAGACGCCCGTCGCCTGCACGCTCGGTGCGAACCGGCCGGGCACCGACCAGCGCACCCGCCCCGACGCGTCGACGCCGCGCAACTGTCCCCGTTGGTCGCCGGTGTCGCCGACGAAGGCGACCCGGGTGCCGATGCCGGTGCCGCTCGCGCCGGCCCGCCACCGCCCGTCGCGCCACGAGGCGACGACGGCGCCGTCGGGTGATCCGTCGAGCGCCATCATCATCCCGTCGTCGGTGACGGAGAAGGACACGCGCCGCTGGTCGTCGACCGGTGGCGTCGACACCGCCGTCGCTGCCATCGTGACCAGGTCCACGAGCACCAGGTCGGCGCCGGCGGCGGGATCCTCGGGCTCGAGGACGAGCCACCGGCCGGTCGTCGTGGCGGGTCGCAGGGTCGCCGCCCCGTCGTCGAGTGCGGCGAACCGCTCGGCCACCGACGGCACGTCGCTCCCGTCGATCAACGACAGCCCCGTCCAGGCCGTGCGCATCGTTCGTGCGGTGAACGTCGTGGCGCCGAAGAGCGCGACGTCGGGCGCGTCGGTCGAGGGCGCCAGGTACACAAAGGGGTAGGGCTCGGCCAGGCAGCGGACCCAGCGCACGGTGCCGTCCCAGTCGAGGGCGGTCAGCGTCGTCGGGGTGGCGGGCATCTGCTCCACGACGGTGGGGCCGAGCCGTGAGATCACGAGGAGCCCGCCGGGGATGCGCTCCACCCCCACCGTGGCGTCGGCCGGTGTCGGGTACTCGGGCGGCTGCACGTCGAGCACGATCGATGGCGACGCCGCCAACGGTCGGAACGTGGCGAGCGCCGCCTCGGTGGCGGCGTCGATGGTCGACGCACGGGTCGGCGAGCGCGCCGCGCACCGCGAAGGTGCGACGGTCGTGGTGGTGGTCGCCGCGGTGGTCGTGGTCACGCTCGTCGACGTCGTCACCCTCGGCGGGATCGTGGTGACGACGGTCGTGCCGGCGACGGTCGTGGCGGCGGTCGTGCCGGCGACGGTCGTGACGCCGGCAGTGCCGCCGCCGCTGCTGCTGCACGCCGACAGTGCCAGCGCCAGCGTGGCGGGCCAGGCAATCCGGCGCCCGGTCCGCCGCGCGGCGCTCATGACCGCCCCCGCTACCGGCAGGCGGTCGAGGTGTGGAACTTGCGGGCCAGCTCCTGCTTGATGCCCTTCACGCCTTCGTGGGCCACGATCTTGTGGACGTGGATCAGGTCCTTCTGGGCCCGCACGTTGCCGCCCCATGCCTCGGCGCACAGCTCCGGTTCGAGGTTGGCGGCCGCCAGGATGGCGCCGGTGCAGCCCACCTGCCCTGACACGTACACGGTCGTGGCCATGCCCGTGTAGATCCAGCCCTTGTACCACGACGCCATGTCGAGCATGCGTTCGGCATCGCCGGTGGAGTCCTTGATGCCGGCGACCTTGAGGGCGCGAAGTTCTTCCATCGTGATGCCCGGCTCCGACACGGCGGGGTAGTGGTACGCCAGGACCGGCATGTGGCCGGCGGCGTGGACGACCTCGCCGTAGAACTCGCGCACGTCGCCGCGGTGGGGCGACAGGACCAGCGCCGCAGACGCCTTGTGCTCGGCCGCCATCGTCGTCAGCTTGGGCACGCTGACGCCGGCCGACAGGTTGCCGGTGCCGATGATGACGGGCAGGTCGTCCGGGACGGCCTGGCGGACGGCGTCGAACACCTGGAGGCGTTCTTTCAACGACAGGTGCGAGGCCTCGCCGGTGGTGCCCGCCACCACGATCGCCCGGACGCCGCGACTGGCGAGGTGGGCGGCGTGCTTGGCTGTGGCTTCGGTGTCGATGTGGCCGTGCTCGTCGAAGAACGTGACGAGAGCGACGGCGACACCCGTGAAGACCGGCTTGGTCGCGCTGTGGGACATCAAGGAACCCCCAGGTTCTGTTCGGGTCGTGCCCCGAAGGGCGGGTCGGCGTGGTGGGGAAGGCGGGTCGGCCCCCGGGTTCCACGCCGACCCCAGGTCGGCGGTTCCGGTGCCGTCTCCTCGTCCCCCGCGCGCGCCGCCGACCGCCCCGAGCCCCCAGGGCTCGACTGCACGGCACCGCCGCGGCTCACCACGAGGCGAACGGTACACCCGCCCCGGATCGTGCGGAACAGGGTCTTTCGGCCCCGTCAGCTGCGCTTGCCGCCCCGGCGGAACCGGGCGGCGTTCGACAGGATGACCCAGCCGAACAGGACGGCCATGAGGGGCCACTGGAAACGGGTGGTGAACCGGACGAACGCGTCGAGGGGCCCTTTGAGCTGGTCGGCCAGGATCCAGAACAGGGCGAGGCGGGCCGCGATGCCGACGAGTACCAGGGAGAGGTAGCGGCGCAGCGGCAGGGGTCGCTGCCCGGCCAGCATGGCCACGATGTTCGAGCCGACGAAGAACGGCACGAGCAGCCAGCTCGCCTTCTCGAAGCCTTTCTCCATCTGGTCGAGCGACTGCTTCGGTAGCCCCATGAAGCGCCGGAACCAGTGCAGCGCCCGCGGCCCGAACGAGCGGCCCAGCCCGTAGCACACGAGGGCAGCAGCGAGGATGCGCACCGTCGACACGACGACGTAGGCGAGGGGCGACACGTCGTTGCCGATGGCCATGAGCAGGTGACGGTTGCGGGCCGACAACCCCAGCAGCAGCGCAGGGTTCGACTTCTGCAGCGAGGGCGACACGATGGTGCCGACGTTGGCGGCTACCACCAGGCCGACCCATCCGCCCACGAACAACCAGGCCGACCGCGGCACGGCGATCTCACCAGCCGCGGCGCTGTCGTCGACCGCCTCGTCGCCCTCACCGAGCTCGACGTCGTCGATGGCACCGAGCATCGCCTCGTTCGTGGCCGCAGCCGGGATCTCGGGGGTGTCGGCCTCCATAGCGGTCCGACGCTAGCCACTACAGTGAGGTCATCAACGGCGCAACAGGGGGAATTCGGCGATGAAGGGCCTCATGCAGGACGTGCCGCTCACGCTCGTCCACTTCTTCGACCGTGCGGAACGACTGTTCCCCGACAAGACCATCGTCACGGCGACCGGCACGGGGCGCCAGCGCACGACCTACGGCGAGTGGGCGGCCCGCACCCGCAAGCTGGGCGGCGTGCTCGACACGCTCGAGGTGTCGGCCGACGGTCGCGTGGCCACGTTCGGCTGGAACACGGCCCGCCACCTCGAGCTGTACTTCGCGCCGCCGTGCACCGGTCGGGTGCTGCACACCTTGAACATCCGGCTGTTCCCCGAGCAGCTCACCTACATCGCCAACCACGCCGCCGACGAGGTGATCTTCGTCGACAAGTCGCTGTGCGCCCTGCTGTTCCCGCTCCTCAAGACGTTCGAGACGGTGAAGCACATCGTCGTCATGGACGATGGCCGTGGCGAGGTGCCCGACGACTCGGCCGGCATCCCGGTGCACGACTACGAAGCGCTGCTCGCCGCCGCCGACCCGGTCCGCTTCCACGTCACGGACGAGAACGCCGCTGCGTCGATGTGCTACACGTCGGGAACCACCGGCAACCCCAAAGGCGTGGTGTACAGCCACCGCTCGACCTACCTGCACACGGTCGGCGCGCTCATGGTCGACGGGGCGGGCGTACGCGAGTCCGACCGCATCATGCCGGTCGTGCCCATGTTCCACGCCAACGCCTGGGGTCTCGCCCACGCCGCCGTGGCCGCCGGCGCCGACCTGGTGATGCCCGGGCCCGACCTGTCGCCGCAGGGCCTGGCGCCGCTCATCCTCGAAGAGGGCGTGACGGTGGCGGCCGGGGTTCCCACCATCTGGATGAGCTGTCTTCCCGCGTTGTCGGGCCGGCCGAACAAGCTCCGCGCCGTGGTGTGCGGTGGCTCGGCGGTGCCCAAGGCGCTGTCCGAGGCCTACCGGGAGCAGGTCGGGCTGCCCATCCTCCAGGCGTGGGGCATGACCGAGACGAGCCCGGTGGCGTCGGTGGGCTGGACCCGCAGCGCGCTCGCCGACCTTCCCGCCGACGAGGCCGCCGACCTGCGTTCCCGCCAGGGCCTGCCCATCGTGGGGGTCGAGTTGCGCGTCACCGAGCCCGACACGATCGACGAGCTCCCGTGGGACGGCGAGTCGACCGGCGAGCTGCAGGCGCGCGGCCCCTGGATCGCCGCCACGTACTACGACGACGAGCGAGCCGCCGAGAGCTTCACCGCCGACGGATGGCTGCGCACGGGCGACGTGGCCACCATCGACGCCCTGGGCTACGTGCAGTTGCGTGACCGCACGAAGGACCTCATCAAGTCGGGCGGCGAGTGGATCTCGTCGGTCGACATCGAGAACGAGCTGATGGGCCACCCGAAGATCGCCGAGGCCGCCGTCATCGGCGTCGTGCACCCGAAGTGGGACGAGCGCCCGCTGGCGTGTGTGGTCGTGAAGCCCGGCGAGACGCTCACCAAAGACGAGGTGCTCGAGCACCTGAGGCCCCGCCTGGCCAAGTGGCAGATGCCCGACGACGTCGTGTTCATCGACGAGGTGCCCAAGACCAGCGTCGGCAAGTTCTCGAAGAAGACCCTGCGGGAGCGCTTCGCCGACCACGTCCTGCCCGGCTGACCGGTCCTCGTCACCGGAAGTTCACCTGTCGCCGTTTGGCACGCGGCTGCGGCTCCGCTAGGACGTTGCCATGCGCATCCTGCTGACCAACGACGACGGCATCGATTCGAAGGGCCTGCACCTGCTGGCGCGTGCCATGCGGGCGCACGGCGAGGTGGTCGTGGTCGCCCCCGACAGCGAGTACTCGGGCGCCTCCGCCGCGTTCGGCGCGCTGTACAAGATCCAGCCCGAGGTCCACCGGTCGTACGTGGAAGGCATCGACGAGGCGTGGGCCGTCGGTGGCCCGCCCGCCCTGTGCGTCATGTTCGCCCGCCTCGGCGCGTTCGGGCCGCCGTTCGACCTGGTGGTGTCGGGCATCAACCCGGGCGCCAACGTGGGTCGCAGCGTGTACCACTCGGGCACGATCGGGGCCTGTCTCACGGCCCGCAACGGAGGGGTCAGCGGCGTCGCCGTCAGCCAGGCCGTGGAGGACTTCGGCGTCGAGGGCCAGGGCTGGGACGACATGCTCCTCGGCCAGAAGTGGGAGTCGGCGGCCGAGGTGGCCTCCGTGGTGGTGGGCGGCCTGATCGCCGACTTCCCGAAGGACCCGGTGGTCATCAACCTGAACGTGCCGAACCTGGCGGTGGCCGAGATGAAGGGCTGGCGGCGCACCACGGTGGGCATGATCCCGCCGCGCGTCATGGCCAACGCGGTCCTCGACCCGAAGGAAGGGCACGAGGGTTCGTACTACGTGCGCATGAGCTGGGGGGACCCGGTGTCGCTACCCGTCGAGACCGACGGGGGCGCGGTGGAGGCCGGCGAGGTGTCGATCACGTATCTCAACCGCCTGGCCGAGCACGACCACGAGGGCGCCGAGACGACCATCGAGCGGGCGCTGGCCGACGCCCTGCGCGAGGCAGGGGCGCCGGCCTAGCCGAGCGCTCGGGTCAGCGGGCGCGCCCGCGGCCCGAGCCGCCGCGCCCGGCACCGCCGCGGCCGGCGCCTGCCCGTGCGCTCGTCGGCGAGCTGGTGCGCCGGCCGGTGGCGGTCGTGTGGGAACCGCGGCCCGGAGTACGGGCCGGGGCGGCGGCGACGACGACGGGCCGAGGCGCCACCTTGGGCGCGGGCGGGCCGGCGAGCTCACCCAGCAGCGGGTGCGTCGGGTGCACGGAGGTGACCGTGGGGTTGATCCCGGCGGCACGGGCCAGGGTCCGCACGTCGCGATCCTGATCGGGCGTCATCACGGTGGCGACAACGCCACCGGCGCCGGCGCGGGCCGTGCGACCCGAGCGGTGCAGGAACGCCTTGTGCTCGGCCGGCGGGTCGACGTGGACCACGAGCGCGATGTCGTCGACATGGATGCCGCGCGCCGCGATGTCGGTGGCCACGAGCACGCGCACGTCGCCGCTCGTGAAGTCGGCAAGGTTCCGCTCGCGGGCGTTCTGTGACAGGTTGCCGTGCAGCTCCACGGCGGGGATGCCCGCGGCGCACAGCTGCTTGGTCAGCTTCTTGGCGCCGTGCTTGGTCCGCGTGAACAGCAGGGCGCGGTCGAGCCCCGAGGCGAGCGCGTTCACGACGGCCACCTTGTCGGCGGCCGAGACCGCCAGCACGTGGTGGGTCATGGTCGAGATCGGCGAGGCGACGGGATCGACGGAGTGGACGACCGGGTCGACGAGGTAGCGCTTCACGAGCACGTCGATGCCGTTGTCCAGCGTGGCGGAGAACAGGAGCCGCTGGCCCTTGGTGGGGGTGGCGTCCATGATCCGCTTCACGCCCGGCAGGAAGCCGAGGTCGGCCATGTGGTCGGCCTCGTCGAGCACGGTGATCTCGACGGCGTCGAGGCGGCAGTGACGCTGGCCCATCAGGTCCTCGAGGCGGCCCGGGCACGCGACGACGATGTCGACGCCGCGCTGGAGCGCGGTGACCTGGTTGCCCTGGCCGACGCCGCCGAAGATCGTGGTGACGGTGAGCGACAGGGCCTTGGCCAGCGGCTGCAGGGTCTCGGTGACCTGGTTGGCCAGCTCGCGGGTCGGTACGAGGACGAGGCCGCGCGGGCGACCCGGCTGGCGGCGCTCGTTGGAGGCTGCGAGACCGATCACCATGGGCAGGGCGAAGGCGATGGTCTTGCCGCTGCCCGTCTTGCCGCGGCCGAGCACGTCTTTGCCCTGAAGCGAGTCGGGGAGCGTGGCGGACTGGATCGGGAACGCCGAGGCAGCGCCGCGCTCGGCCAGCACCTTCAGCAGGGGTGCCGGGACACCGAGCGCGGTGACGTCGGTCTCGTAGACGCGCGGCGGGGCGGGGGCTTCCGCCACGGGAGTGGCGGCCGGCGCGGCGGGCCGATCGCCCGG
>JANPGL010000492.1:0-28778 GCA_031423915.1 Actinomycetes bacterium
TGGCGAACCCGTCGCCGTCGCCGGCCCGGATCACCGTGAAGACGCTCGGCCCCGGCGGCCTCGTGGCCGGGAGCAGCACCACCGACACCTGCGCGTCGTCGGTGCCCGGGTTGTAGACCGCGAAGCTCGTGGCGGCCGACCCGACCCCCTCGGCGCCGCGCACCTCCACGTCGGCGAACGACCATTGGGTCCCGGCCGAAGGGGTGGCCAGTCCGGCCACGAGGGTGCGCCGCGGCTTCGCCGTGTACACCTGGTGCCGGCCCACCACCACACGCCCGGCGTCGGCCGTGACCGTCACCGACACCTGCTGCTTACGCTGCACCACGCTGTCGATCGTGATGACCTTCAACGAACGCGGCGGCACCGGCTGACGCTGGAAGCTCGGCGGCCGGCGCAGCCCGCTGTCGTCGGCGAACACCAGGCTGATCACCGCGTCGTCGGGGAACGGGTTGTAGACGAGCAACGTGTCCTGGGAGTCGGTCGTGGTGGCTCCATCGGCCAGGTACCACGACTGCGACGGGGCCGTGGCGCACGGGCTCACCGCGGCCACGGTCGAGCGATCGTCGAGCTTGGCCACCGAGCGCTGCTCGACGACGAGCGCGCCCGAGGTCGTCTCCACCTGAGCGGCGGCGAAGCGGGCGGTCACGAACTGGGTGACGTCGAACTCGACCCGGGCGCGAGCCGCCACCTCGAACGGCCGCACCACCGGGGAACCCTCGGACGGCGTGATCGTCACGGTGACGCGGGTCGGCTCGTCGGCCGGGTTGGCCAGCACGACGGCGCCGGCGGGCGCACCTTCGGCGCCCGCCGTGACGCCCGGGCAGAACCAGGTGGCACCCAGGCTCGCCGCCGGGCGCAGCACGGGCATGACGGCCGGGGATTGCGCGCCCACGTCGCCCACCCCGCGCGCGGGCGCCGCCCGCTCCCGGTCGACGTAGGCCGGCGCGGCCACGGCGGCCAGCGCCAGCAGCGCCGCCACCGCGCGCCTCAGGTGCGTGGCGTTCACGACGGCTCCTCGTCGGCCCACTCGGGCGACTCGTCGCCCCACCGCACATCGTCGTCGAGGCCTGCGCCAACGACCACCGGGGCCCGCTCGACCGGTTGTTCCTCGTCGTCCCACGGCGACGGGCGCGCCCGCCGATGGGTCTCGAGGAGCACGTCGTCGGCCTCGGCGTCGGCGACGGCCCGACGCGGCAACGACAGGCCGGCCACCACGAGCCAGGCCAGGACCTGGACGGCCACGGCCAGGTACCGCAGCGGCGACGTGTCGTACGTCAGCGTCGCCGGCCCGGCCGAGCGCACGGCGTACGACGCGGCCCAGCCAAACGCGGGCTCCGCCGGCACCGTGCCGCCGACCGTGTGCAGCGTCCATCGCTCGTCGAGCGGGATGGCGGTGTACACGGTGCCCACCTCGACGTCGCCCTCGGCGCGATCCGACGCGGTCGAGCGCAGCACCGGCGTCGACCCCTCGAGGTCGGCCTGCACCAGCGCGGCCGCCCCCGCCTGCTTCCCGGCGGTGGCGGCGGCGGGGGCCAGTTGCGCCCGCACCGGGATCCACGAGGCGTTCTCGTACACGACCAGCCGCTGGTCCCGCTCGAACGCCGTGCGGCGCAGATCGAGCTGGCCCGCCATAGCAGCCAGCAGCGACGACGGCTGACGGACGACCTCGCCCGTCACCACGTCGGTGGCCGACGAGCGGTCGACGAGCGTCGGGTCCGCCACGTCGACGCCTGTGCCGTCTCCGTTCCCGACCGGCGCAGCCACCTCGGTGTCGACGATGACGAAGCGCACGCCGGCAGGACCGAGAAGATGGCCGAGCCGATCGGTCTGCCCGTCGGCGGCGAGGAGGAGCGCGTCACCCAGGTCGCGCTCGGCCAGGACCGGTGCGTCGTCCCACCGGCTGGTCATCGTGGGCCCGTCGCCCCCGGTCACCGTGTAGGCGAGCCCTCCGCCGAGCGGCCAACCGCCACCGGGGACGGCATCGGGACGGCCCACCCACAGGACGCGCTGCTCGGCGCCCTCGGGCGGCAGCGGCAGGAGGCGAAGCGTGCGGACGAGGTCGGCGGAGGGCAGTCCGAAGCGCCCGTCGAGATGCGCACCGAGCGACGGCACCACCCCCACGACGAGCAGGACGCCGAGCACGAAGCCGGCGGGCTGCCGCCACGACAGCCGGGCGCCCCGAACGGTCACGTCGAACTCGGCCACGCCGGCCGCCACCGCCATCGTCAGGCCGACGGCCGCGGGGGCGAGGAAGACCTCGGGCGTCGGCGGGCGGTCGCCGAGCGAGCCACGGCTGGCCAACCACGCGCCGGCGAGCCCGAGCGCGGCGAGAACGAGGCCCCGCACCGCCCACCCCGAACGGTCACCACGCGCCACGGCCAGACCCACCAGCGCGGCCAGGCCCACCAGCGCGGCGAGGCCGATCCGCCCGTGCGGGCCGACGGCGAAACGCATCAGCGACCAGGGCGACCAGCCGTCGGCCGAGTGCAGGGTCGACCGGCCGAGCCCGTTCCCGGGGCGACCGCGACCGACCACCGGCCACGGCAGCAGCAGCACGGCCCCGACGGCAGTGGCGACGACCGTCACGACCAGGGCGCGCAGCGGTGCGCGCACCTCACCCGACAGCAACGATCCGCCGAACAAGCCGAGCGCGCACAGGACCGGCACGAGCAGGAACGCCGGCGCCAGCGAGGCCACCAGGGCGACGAGGAGCGCGAGGCCGGCGGCCGCCGGAAGCACGCCGTTGCGAGCCACGAACGGTGCCTGGCCGCCGATGCGGGCGATGCGCGCCACGACCCACGGTGTCGCCGCCCAGACGAGCAACCCGCCGAGCCGGCCGGTGGCGACCGCGTTCACGCCGAGCGGGATCCCCGCGTAGGCCACCAACGCGGCCACCCGGGCCAGGTACGAACGGAACGGCCGCACGAGCCGCCACGCCCCCCACGGCCCCAGGGCCAGCGGGACCAGCACCAGCAGGGTGCGCAGAAAACCCATCCGGCCGAGCAGCAGCGTGCCGAGCGCGCCGAGGACCCCGACACCGGCGGGCACCGGGGCGCTCCGGCCCACGCCCATGCCCCACCAGCCCGACAGGTAGGCGCGCAGCGTGGCCCGGGCCGTGCCGGGCAACGGCAGCAGCTCGCCGATGGTCGGCACGCCGTTGTGCAGCAGCGAGCGTCCGCCGAGCAGGGTGACGACGATCAGCACCGCGATGGCCACGGTCGAGGCGCGCTCGGCCCGACGCAGGCCGGAGGCGACCTGACGACCGGCGGTGCGCACGCCCACGAACCGCCCGCTGGTGTCCTCGTGGTTGCCGACGCGCCGCAGCAGCCGCAGGAGCGCGGCGCTGCCGCGCGCCTGGAGCGGCCGCACGTCGGCATCGGGCACGACCCGTCGTGACGCCACCAGCGTGCGCTTCGCCCCGATGGCACCCGGATGGGTGACGGCGTCGAGCCAGGCCGCGGCGAGCGACTGGGCCCGCCGCACCCGGCCCGACACGAGGCGCACCACGATCTGCAGGACGCTGACCACGACCATCTGCGGCACGACACGGACAAGGTGCGACCCGCTGTACGTGCCGAGCACGGTCCGGATCCGGTTCCGCTCGCGTCGGGCGTCCTCGGCCGCCGAGGCGGGCGGGACGCGGTAGCGGGCGACGGCGTCGGGCACGACGAGGACGCGCGCGCCCGCCACATGAGCCCGCCAGCACAGGTCGAGGTCCTCGCCGGCGCCGTCGAGGTCGGTGTCGAATCCGTCGAGCGAGCGGAACAGGTCGCCGCGCACGAGCAGGCAGGCGCCGTCGAGCGCGAACACGTCGCGCACGGCGTCGTGCTGTTCCTGATCGAGCTCGGCCGGCGCGGCGATCGGTGCTCGCTCGCCGAACTTGTCGACGACGTAGCCGACCGAGACGAGGCGATCGGGCTGGTCCCAACCCACGAACTTGGGGCCGGCGACGCCGGCGTTCGACCGGTAGGCCTCCCTCACGAGGCAGGACACGGCGTCGGGGGCGAGCGCCACCCCGTCGCGCACGAAGCAGAAGAACGCGGGATCTCCCTCGACGAGACGGAGCACCTGGTTGGCGAGCCCGCCGAACCAGGGTTCGTCGGGGGCGGCGCGCACGATGGCGCCGGGCAGGGCCGCGCCGACCAGGGCGGCCAGGTCGTCCCGGGCGGTCCCGGCGAGCACGACGATGCGGAGGTTCGGGTGGTCCTGGGCGGCGACAGCGGCCAGGACCTCGGCCAGGTCGGCGCCGTCGTCGCGGGTCACGACGACCAGCACCACCGGTGCCTGCTGCAAAGGGTCGCCGTCCACGAGGTGACGAGGCTACTCGTCCGACCTACGACGGCCCGGGCAGCGGTGCGATGACCGCGCCGACAAAGTGCTTGCAATAGTTAGCACTCCGCGCTACCATGAGCAGCGCAGGGGCCCGGAGAGCGCCCCACCGAGACCCAGGAGCCCCCATGGCCGCCAACGCCAAGACCACCAACGCCAAGACCACCAACGCCAAGACCCGCACGACGAGCACCACCGCCCCCAAGAGCGTCGCCGACCGGCTGACCGACACCGCCAAGGACGTCCTGTACATCGGCGTCGGCGCCGGCGTCCTGGCCTTCCAGCGCGCCCAGGTGCAGCGGGTCGAGCTGACCAAGGCCGTCGAGGGCCGCATCGCCGAAGGACGCAAGCAGGTCGCCGACCTGACCAAGGCGGCCGGCACGACCGCCGAGGGCCGATTCGCCAAGATCGACGAGCGTGTCAACGATCTCGAGGCGCGCGTCGAGGACGTGCTGGAGGCCGTGCAGCTCCGCCTGCCCAAGCCGGCCGCCGAGCTGTTCGGCCAGGCCCGTTCGGCCGCCCGCACCACCCGCACCCAGGTCCGCGGCCAGGTCCGCGAACTCCTCGACATCTCCTGATCACGCGGGCCACTCGCCGTACCGATCAACCCGTACCGATCAAACCGACCGAGTGCCCCGAGGCGCCCCCTCGGGGCACTCGTGCGTTCCGGCACCAACCCTCAGCGGGTGCCGTACCAGCCGGCCAGGTCGACCACGACGTGCGCGTTCCGATGGGAGTACAGGCACACGGTGCCGCTCGGACCCACGGGCACCGTGACCATGTTGGCCACGTCGAGGCCAGCGGCGTAGTTCAGGTTGGACGACGCCGGGAACGGGTCGTCGCACGGGTACACGGTCACGAAGCCCGGCCCGTCGGCTGCGGTGGCCGTCACGTTCAGGACCACGGCCTTCACGCCCGGACCCGTCGGTACGCCGCCGACGCCGGTGACCGCCAGCGCCCGTCCCGGCGCGCCCGCCAGGAGCGCTCCCCCGGTCGACCGGGTGTCGAGCACCCGCGAGGGCGGCAGCGACTCGAACGCCTGGGCGGCGGGGGCCGCCCCGCCGTACCAGCCCATGATGTCGACGACGAGGTGCGTGGGCTGCAACGTGTACAGGCACACGCGCCCGTCGGCCGAGACCGGCGCCACCACGTGGGCCGCCACGTCGGTGCCCACGACGGGGTTGAGGTTCGACGCCAAGGGGCGGGTCTCGCCGCAGGCGTACACGGTCACGTACCCGTTGGCGCCCGTGCCCGTGGACGTCACGTTGAGCACGACGGCGGTCGCCTTCTGGCCCGTCGGAACCCCACCGGCCCCCAGCACGCTCACCGGTAGCTCCGCGCTGGCGGGCAACGGTCCCGCCGTGCCGCCGAGACCCGTGCGGGTGTCGGCTAAGCGCGCCGGCGTCAGCGGCGAGAAGCGCTCGCCGGCCGGCACGGCCGGGGTGGACGCGCTGGTGCCGGCTCCGGTCGCCGCACCGCCGAACCACCCGAGCAGATCGATGACCACGTCGGCGCGCTGTAGCGAGTAGACGCAGACCTCTGCGTTGCCGTCGAGCGGCACGACGACCTGGTTGGCCACGGTCTGGCCCGCCCGGTAGTTGATCGTCGAGGCCAGCGGCAGACCCCGGTCGCACGGGTACACGGTGGCGTAACCCGCCACGGCCGGGTTGGTGACGGTGAGGTTGAGGCTGACGGCGCTCGCGCCGGTCGGCAGGTCGGCCAGATCGGCCGGGCGCAGCGCCAGGACGCACCCGGCCGCCACCGGAGCCGTCGTGGCGTTGCGGCCCTCGCGGGTGTCGACCAGACGCTGGGGCGCCAGCCGATGGAACAGCTGCAACGACGGCGCAGGCGTCGTCGTGAACGCCTCGGGGCCCGAGCACCCGGCGGGCACGTCGAACCAGCTCGACCGCAGGCCGAGCGCGCTGGCGAACTGCTGGCCCGTGAGCGTCACCGTGGCCGTCGTGCCCCGCACCACCACGGTGACGACGCGCCCGCCCCACTCGCCCAGGCCGTTGCGCTTCGTCACGTCGATGTTGGCGAGCGACCCGATCGTCGGGAAGGCCGCCTCGATCTCGTGCCGGTCGAACGTCTGCGTCCAGCGATGGTGGGGGTTGGCGGCCACGGCGTCGCCCTCGTCGACGACCGACGGGAAGTTGGCACCCGACGTGATGCCGCCGCTCGACGAGTTGAACTGGGTGTAGGCCAGCGCGCCGGCGGCGGTGCGCAGCACGACGCCGGACGCGTCGGCCACGGCGGTGTCGGTGCGGCCGTCCTCGAGCACGGTGACCGTTCCCGACGGTCCGTCGGCGAGGTTGGCGGCCCCTCCGTACACCTGACAGGCGTCGGTGTCGCACGTCTGGGCGTACGTGTAACGACGCTCGGCCAAGGCGTAGGTGCGGGCGGCCACCGCCTGAGCCCGCAGTGCGTTCATGCCGGCGCCGCCGGCGGCGCTGCCCCACGACGCGGGCGACTCGCGGGGCACGACGCCGCGCAGGTACTGGTCGATGCGCACCCGGTTGATGGTGCGGTTCTCGCCCGCGGTGCCGTTGACCGCGATGACGCCACCGCGGTACGCCCGCACCGTGCCGTCCGGCCGGCAGACTCCGACGAGCGCTCCCCGGTCAGCGGTGGCCTGGTCGACGCCGGCGGCGACGACCTCGAGCGGGACACCGCCCGTCGACACCGAGGTGTAGGCGGCGCTCACGACGGTCCACCCCGACCCGGCCCGCTCGAGGTCGGCGGGCGCATCCGAGACCGGGCACTGGGCGTCGGGGCGGGCGTAGACGCGGTAGACGCCGTTGCCCACCTCGACGGCCACCACCGAGCCCCACCGGTTCGTCGCCGCGCCCGGGTCGGCGTTCACGGACAGGTTCCGGCGGGCGTTCACCACGGTGGTCGACGTGGCGTCGTCCAGGGTCCGCAGGCGCACCTTGACCTCGGTGGTCGGATCGACCACGTCCTCTGTGGTCCCGCCGTAGTAGTGGTCCAGGATCTGGTGCCAGTCCCACCCTCTGGTCGGGGCGTACCCGTAGGCGCCCCATTGCGACAGCCCGTCGCCGTGACCGTTCCCGCGGCCGACGATGGTGACGGTGGCGCCGTACGCCGCCGCCGGCGTCGCCGGAACCACTGCGGCGGCCACGGCCAGACCGCCGGCGGCCAGCAAGGTGGCGACGCACGCGCGCAACGTGCTCTCGGGACGCGCCCGACGACGCCATCGCATGTGCCCACCTCCGTCCCGCACGGCCGTTCCGTTCGGCCGCACAGGGTAGCGGCATGCCCCCGGACAACGGCGGCGGCCCGAGGTGGACCCGGCCGGTCGCCTCGTGCAGGCCGTCCGACACGAGCCTTCGCTAGCCTGCCCGCCGATGGCCTCCACCGTGCGCACGACCAACAGACGGCTGAGCGGTGTCCTCCCCGAGGGCACCGTCGCCGTCGGCATCGGGTTGCTGGTCTCCGGGGTCAGCAGCTACGTGTTCCTGAAGCTCGTGCGCGCCGGCATCGGGAGCGACGAGGCCACCGAGCCCGTGAACCAGCTGTGGTTCCTCACGTTCCTGCTCGCTCCCGGCTTCTTCCTGCCGGTCGAGCAGGAGGTCGGGCGGGCGCTGGCCCACCGGCGTGCCCTCCACCAGGGCGGCGGGCCCGTCGTCCGCCGCGCCACCCTGCTCGCCGTGGCCCTCGCCGCGCTCACCACGGTTCCGCTGCTGGCGGCGAGCCCGGTGCTGGTGCGCTCGCTCTTCGCCGACAACTGGTCGCTGCTGCTGTGCCTCGTCCTCGCCTTCCTGGCCTGGGCCAGCGGCCACCTGGCCCGCGGCATCCTGTCGGGCAGCGGTCGCTTCGCTCCGTACGGGCTGCTGCTGGGCGCCGACGGCGTCATCCGGGTCACGATCGCCATCGCCCTCACCGTCGCAGGCGTGAAGAACCCGGCCGCGTGGGGCCTGGCCGTGGCCCTGCCGCCGGCCGCCGCGGTGTTCCTGGCCATGCGCCGCCAGCGTGGCCTGCTGGCGCCCGGCCCCGAGGCGGCGTGGTCGGAGCTCACCCCGAACCTGGGCTGGCTGGTGGCCGGCAGCGTGATGGCGGCGGTGCTGGTGAACGGCGGGCCGATCGTCGCCGGACTCCTCAAGAAGGACGGCCAGTCGGCGCTCGTCAGCCACTTCACGTACGCCGTGATCATCACCCGCATCCCACTGTTCCTGTTCCAGGCGGTGCAGGCCGCCTTGCTCCCCAAGCTCGCCCAGCTGGCGGCCCGGGGCGCCATCGACGAGTTCCGCAGCGGCTTCCGCAAGCTCATCAAGGTGGTGGCCATCGTCGGCGCCGTCGGGGTGCTCGGTGCGCTGGCGGTCGGCACGACGGCAGTGAAGGTGTTCTCGAAGGAGGCCGAGCTGTCGCGTCGCACGGTCGGGCTCCTGGCGCTGGCCAGCGCCCTCTACATGCTCGGCCTCGCCATGGCCCAGGCGTTGATCGCCCTGCACGGCCACGCCCGGGTGGCGCTCGGCTGGGCCGTCGCCGTGGCCGTGTTCCTGATCACCGCCCTGGTGTGGGGCCACGACCTGCTGCTGCGGGTCGAGATGGGCCTGGTGCTCGGCAGCGCGGCGGCCGTGGCGGCGTTCGCGTGGGGCTACCAGGTGCTCGGCCATCGCCAGGTCCAGCGGGTCGACATCCCCGAAACGGGCCTCGGCGACGCCGTCACGTTGGCGGCGCCGCTGCCGTTCGACGAGGCCTGACCAGCGCCGACATGACCCTCCGCGACCCTCTGCGGGTGGCGATCGACGTCGGCTCGCTCGTCGGCCGTCCCACCGGCGTCGGACGGTTCACGGGCGCGCTCGTCGACGCCCTCGAAGCGCTGCCGGAGCCGCCCCGGCTCGTCCGGTACGTGCTGTCGGGCCGGGCCCAGCTGCCCCCCGACGTGCGCCGCCTGCCGTACCCGGCACGGGCTGCGCTCGTGGCGTGGGGACGCGTCGGTCACCCCCGGCCGCGCTGGTCGCTCCGCGGCGTCGACGTGGTGCACGGCACGAACTTCGTGGCGCCACCGGGCCCGTGGCCGACCGTGATCACGGTGCACGACTGCTCGCCCCTCACCCATCCCGAACGGGTGTCGCCCGTCGTGCGCTCGTTCGTGCCGGTGCTCCGACGGGCCGTCGCCGCCGGAGCGTGGGTGCACACCCCGTCCGACTACGTGGCCGCCCAGGCCGCGGAGCTGCTCGGCACCGGGCGGGTGCGGTCCGTACCGCACGGAGCGCCCGAACCGATGGCTCCTGCACCGGGGCGCCCATCGGGACTGCCGCCCGCGCTGGCCGAGCTCGACGGGCGGCCCTACATCCTCGCCGTCGGGACGATCGAGCCTCGCAAGAACCTCGTGCGGCTCGTCGAGGCGTTCGGTCGGCTCGCCCCGTCGCGGCGAGACCTGCACCTCGTGCTGGCCGGCCCTCCGGGCGCCGACCAACCGGCGCTGGCGGCCGCCATCGACCGACTGCCGTCGGCACTGCGGGCGCGGGTGGTACTCGCCGGCTGGGTCGACGACCCCGTACGCGAGTGGCTCCTCGCCGGGGCGCGGGTGTTCGCCTACCCGTCGCTCGACGAGGGCTTCGGCCTCCCCCTTCTCGAGGCGTTCGCTGCCGGGGTGCCGACCGTGGCAGCCCGGGCCGGATCGTTGCCCGAGGTGGCCGGGAACGCCGCGCTCCTCGCCGACCCGCTCGACGTCGACGCGCTGGCGGGTGCGCTGGCCGACGTGCTCGACGACCGGGAGATCGGCGAGCGTCTCGTGCGGGCCGGTCGAGCCCGGCTGGGCGACTTCGACTGGTCGACCACGGCGGCGGCCATGACCGAGCTGTACCGTGACGCCAGCGCGGACCGGCCGAGCAAGAGGAGCACACGATGACCGTGGCGGTGCTGGCGGGAGGCGTGGGCGCCGCCCGGATGTTGGCGGGGCTGGTGGCCGTCTGCCGCCCCGGCGAGCTGTCGGCCGTCGTGAACACGGGCGACGACACCGTCCTGCACGGGCTCACGATCTGCCCCGACCTCGACACCATCACGTACACCCTCGGCAAGGCCAACGACACCGAGCGCGGGTGGGGCCTGGCCGGCGAGACGTGGCACGCCATCGAGGCGCTGGAACGCTTCGCCGGCGTGCGGCCGGCCGGCTCGGGTGCCGGCGCCACCTGGTTCCGGCTGGGCGATCGAGACCTGGCCACCCACCTGTACCGGACGCACCGGCTGAGCGAGGGCGCGTCGCTCACCGTCGTGACCGACGAGATCCGGCGGGCCTACGGCGTCGGCGTCCCGCTCGTGCCCATGGCCGACGCGCCCGCGCCGACCGAGGTGTCGATCGTCGGGGAGGGCTGGACGTCGTTCCAGACGTACTTCGTGGGCCGCCGTCACTCGGTGCCGATCGACGGGGTGCGCTTCGGCGCCGATACCCACGGTGCCGCCGTGAACCCAGCGGCGCTCGCGGTGCTCGACGCGGCCGACACGATCGTGATCGCCCCGTCGAACCCGATCGTGTCGCTCGGTCCGTTGCTGGCGTTCGACGAGATCCGCCGGCGGCTCGTGGCCCGGCGCGAACGAGTCGTGGCCGTGTCGCCCATCATCGGCGGCGCGGCGCTGAAAGGCCCGGCCGACCGGATGCTGACCGAGCTGGGCTACGAGTCGTCGGTGACCGGCGTGGCCCGCCTGTACGCGACGCTGGCGGCCACACTGGTGATCGACACCGTCGACCGGGACCTGGCCCGGGCAGTGGAGCTGGAGGGGATGCGACCCGTGGTGACCGACACGATCATGAGCGACGAACGCGTGGCCGCTGCGCTGGCCACCTCGGTGCTTGGCGCGGTGACCGCGTGAGCCGCCTGACGATGTGGGGCGTGGAGGGCATCGGCGAGATCCGGCCCGGCGACCAGTTGGGCGAGATCATCGCCGACGCCTGCACCGCGGCGCCGAACGGGCCGCTCGCCGACGGCGACGTGCTCGTGGTGACGCAGAAGGTCGTGTCGAAGGCCGAGGGTCGTCTCGTCGCCGTCGACGCCGACGATCCGCTGTCCCACAAGCAGTTGGTGGAAGACGAGGCGGTGCGCATCGTGCGTCGCCGCGGCGACCTGATCATCACCGAGACACGCCACGGGTTCATCTGCGCCAACTCGGGCGTCGACCTCTCGAACGTCGAACGGGGGTACGCCGCACTGCTGCCCCTCGACAGCGACCGCTCGGCCCGCCGGATCGTCGACATCGTTCGGGCCCGCCTCGGGGTGACCGTCGGCGTGGTCGTGAGCGACACGTTCGGCCGCGTGTGGCGCAAGGGTCTCACCGACATCGCCATCGGCGTCGCGGGCATCGCCGGCGTGGTCGACCTGCGCGGCACCGAGGACGCGCTCGGGCGCATGATGCAGGTGACCGAGGTGGCGGTGGCCGACGAGATCGCCGGCGCCGCCGAGCTGGTCATGGGCAAGTCGAACGGCATCCCGGTGGCGGTGGTGCGGGGCGTCGCTCCCGAGTGGCTGCGGCCGTCGTCGGTCGCCGAGCTCGTCCGCCCCGCCGCGGAGGACCTCTTCCGCTGACGACGTGTCGGGGTCCGTGGCGGGGCTCGTGACTGCACCGTGCGTTCTGTGACGCACATCACCACAGTGTTACGACATGTTGACGATCCGTGTCGTACCTTCTACGTTCTGCGGTCGCGGGCAGGACACGAAGAAGGAGCGTGGCGATGACGCTTCGCCGTGCGGGCGGTCGAGCCCCGGGACAGACGAGACGGGCACGGGTCAGGACGTGGGCGACCCTGACGACGGTGCTGCTCGTCGCCGCCGGCTCGCTCGTGGCCGCCACCCCGGGCCGCGCCAACGCGGCGGCGCCCGGCCGGGGCGGGTTCGTGCCCATCACCCCCGTGCGACTGCTCGACACACGCGGAGGCGCGGGGGTGCCCTACGCCGGTCCGCCGTTCGCCGGCGGTGAGGTCCGTACCTTCAGCGCCTACGCCGGCGGCAACGCCCAGATCCCCGTGGGCGCCGTGGGCTCCCTCGCCCTCAACGTGACCGCCGTGGGCCCGCCCGGGAACGGCTACCTCACCGTCTGGCCGACCGGCGAGACCATGCCCACCGCCTCGGTGCTCAACTACGGGCCCGGCCAGGTCGTGCCGAACGCCGTGGCCGTGAAGGTCTCGACCTCGGGCACGTTCAACGTGTTCGCCCAGACGACCACGAACATCGTGATCGACGTCATGGGCTACTACGCCACCACGTCGGGCGCGCCCGAAGGCGGCGGCTTCCAGGGCATCCCGCCCAAGCGTCTCATGGACACGCGCGACCGGCTCGGCGCCGCCCGCTTCAACAGCGGCGGCACCGCCAGCCTCGGCGTCGTCGGCGCCGGCGCCGCCCCGGCCGGGGCCGCCGCCGTGGTTCTGAACGTCACGGTCACGGGGCCGGCAGGCCCCGGCTTCCTCACGGTCTGGCCCGCCGGCGATACGCGGCCGTTGGCCTCCAACCTCAACTACACCGCCGGCGTCACGCGGGCCAACCAGGTGACCGTGAAGGTAGGCGCCGGCGGCGCCGTGAGCCTGTTCGCTCAGACCGCGACCGACGTGGTCGTCGACATCATGGGCTGGTACGCCGGTGGTGCCCCGACGGCCGGCGGGTTCGTCCCCCTCGCCCCGGTGCGGCTGATGGATTCCCGCACCAACGTCGGCGACGCCAGCTACGACCCGACGACCGACACCGTGATCCTCCACATCGGTGGAACGAACGGCGTCCCGGTCGGCGCCAGCGCCGTGTCCCTCAACATCACCGCCGTCCTACCGATGAACGAGGGCTACCTCACCGTGTTCCCCGACGGCCGGTCGAAGCCGCTGGCCTCGAGCCTGAACTTCGTGGCCGACGACATCGTGCCCAACGCCGTGACCGTGGGCCTAGGCACCGAAGCGGGCATCGAGTTCTACTCACCGGCGTTCCTCGACGTGCTGGCCGACCTGGCCGGTTACTACACCGCAGCCTGACGCCCGCGGCGGTTCACGGTCGATCGGTTCACGCGTCGGCCGCAGGCGCGACCACCGACGCCCACCAGGACACGGTGGCCGCCAGGCCCTCGGGCAACGTGGTCCACGCCTCCCACCCGAGGTGGATGCGGGCCCGTACCGGCGACACCGTCAGCCGCTGCGGCCGGGCGCGCACGGTGACGGGCTCGTCGTCGGTCCACGGGGGTACCTGCAGCTCCTGGCGCAGCGCCACGACCCGGCGGTGCAGCTCCTTGGCCGGCACCCCCTGGCCCGTCCCGACGTTGACGAGCAGTCCGGTGCCCCGCTCGGCCGCACGGGCCAGCGCGTCGACGGCGTCGTCGACGTACACGGCGTCGAGCTGCCAACGCGGGTCGGCCACGACGCCGTTCGGGTCGGCCACGACCGCGGCCACCAGCCCCGTCTGGGGCCGTTGGCGGGGTCCGTACACGTCGGCCAGCGCCAGCGCCGTGAACTCGAGCGAGTAGCGGGCCCGGTAGACGGCGGCGAGGTCGAGCACGGCACGGGCCGTCACCTGGGCCACGGTCGTCGGGGCCCCGCGCCACCCCTCCTTCACCGGCAGGTCGCGGGCGGCCACCTCGCCGTACACGTCGGCGGCGTCGAGCACGAGCACCACCTTGCGGGCCCCGGCGGCGCGGGCCGAGTCGAGGACGTTCAGCGTGCCGAGCAGCGCCAGTTCGGCCGCGTCGCGGTCGTCGGGGTCGGTGGGTGTGCGTTGCGCGAGGTGGACGACCACGTCAGGCCGCCGACGCGCCGCCAGCTCCACCAGGCCGGGAGACCGGACGTCGAGCGTGTGGATGCTGAGCGGCGGCTCGCGCTGGGCCCGGGCGGTGGCGAGGTTCGTGAGCGTGCCGGTCGACAGGTCGTCGACCACGTCGACGGCCAGCCCGTCGACACCGAACCGCTCCACCAGGTGCGAGCCGAGGAAGCCGGCGCCGCCGGTGACCAGCACCCGACCGAGCGACTCGCGCCCGCCGCCCACGTCAGTCGGGCTCGGGGATGCGGCAGTGCGCGTGGTGCGAGCCGGCCGCCAGTTCGGTGCCCTCGCCGGTGACGACGTCGGTCAGTTCCGCCCCCGGCCCGACCCGCGTGCCGGGCCCGAGGATCGAGCGGGTCACGACCGCGCCCTCCCCCACGTTCGACCCGTCGAGCACGACCGAGTCGGTCAGTCGGGCGCCGGCTGCGACCACCGCCGAAGCCGCCACGACCGAGCGCGTGACCACGGCCGCCGGGTCGACCGTCGCTCCGGTCGCCACGCCGGCGATGCGCAGATGGGCACGCCGACCGTCGAGCACGTCGAGGTTGGCCTGCAGGTAGGGCTCGGGCTTGCCGAGGTCGAGCCAGTAGTCGTCGGTCGGCATGGCGTACAACGCGCCGTCGGCGACGAGGGCCGGAAACGTGACGCGCTCGATCGACACCTTGCGGCCCTCGGGGATGCGGCCGATCACGCCGGGCTCGAGCACGTACGTGCCGGCGTTGATCAGGTTCGTCGGCGCGGTGTCCCGCGGTGGCTTCTCGATGAACGCCTGGACGCGCCCGTCCTCGTCGGTGGGCACCACCCCGAACGCCGACGGATCCTCCACGGGCGTGAGATGGATCGTTCCCTCACCGCCGTGCCCGCGGTGGAAGGTCACCAGGCGGGCCACGTCGAGATCGGTGAGCACGTCGCCGTTGGCCACCACGAACGTGTCGTCGATGCCGGCGAACCGCGCTGCGAAGGCGATGGCGCCGGCGGTGTCGAGCGGCTCGGGCTCGACGGCGTACACGAGCTCGACCCCGGCGCACGTACCGTTCGGGTAGGCGGCTCGGAACCCGTCGGGCTTGAACCCGAGCGCCAGCACCGCCTGGGTCACGCCGCCGCGAGCGAGGTTGGCCACCACGTGCTCGACGATGGGGACGTGCGCCACCGGCAGGAGCGGCTTCGGGATGGCGTAGGTGAGCGGGCGCAGGCGCGTCCCGAACCCACCTACCAGGATGACGGCTCTCATCCGAGCGTCGTGGTGGTGCCCGAGGCCGTCGTCGTGGCGGCCGCGGCCGCCGTCGTCGCGGCCCCGGCCACGGTGGTGGCCGTGGCGTCGCCTGCCACGGTGGTGGCGGTGGGGTCCCCGGCGACGGTCGTCGTGGTCGTGGCCACGTCGGACAGCGTGTCGAGCTGCGGGATCGACGGCGGCTTCAGCGTGGCCATGTCGACGCCGTCGGGCACGAACGCCAGCGTGATGGCGCCCCGGTCCTGATCGAAGTGGAGGTTGGCGAAGTCGGTGACGAGGATGGTCGGCGCGGACGACTGGGCGGCGTCAGCCCAGTACGCCACCTTCCAGTTCCCCGCCTTCCCGTCGCACTGGTCCTTGCCGTTCGTGAACGACCCGACGCCTTCCGGCCACTCGATCTTGTCGCTGGAGACCTTGACGTCGGCCGCCTTGAAGAAGATCCCCATCTTGGCGTTCTTGCCCGCCGCGCTCGACGCGAACGGGTGGATGTGGATGACCCCGTCGCCGTGCGTGTGGATGCCTAGCGACACCCCGTTGACCAGCTCGTTCTGGTTCGTGATCGCCGGCTTCCACTCACTGCACACGTAGACGCCGTAGGCCACGTGCCAGTGGTTGTCGAGCGTGGGTGGCTCCGATGCCGACGCGGCACGGTTGCCGCCCTGGCGGGCGTACACGATCAGGAAGGTGCCCAGGATGATGGTGGCCGCCAGCGACACCGGGAAGAGCAGGCCGCGCTGAGCGCGCACTTTGGCCTTGGAGGACTGCTTGGCGACCTTGGCAACGCGCTTGGCGGATTTCGACGGTTCCACGAGGGAGCGATGCTACCGGTCCGAGCCGCCGGTTTCCGAACGCGCGGCGCGGCGACCGCGGCGACGACGCTCGGCGAGCTCCGTGAACAGCGCTTCGTAGGCGCCCGCGACGGCCGCGGGCGACGCCCAGCCCTCGACCCAGCGGCGGCCCGAGGCCCCCATGGCCCGCCGGGCGGGCTCGTCGGCCAGCAGGCGGTCGAGGGCGGCCAGAAACGCCGGGGGGTCGTCCGGCGGCACCGCCACGCCACACGCCGCCGATTCGACCATGCGGGCCACCTCGGTGCCCTCGTCGACGCTGGCCAGCAACGGTCGACCGGCGGCCAGGATCGAGTACGACTTCGACGGGACCGACGAGCGGGCCAGACCCGCCTTGAGCGGCACCAGGTGGACATCGCCCGTCGCCAGCACCTCCGACAGCCGTCCGATCGGCTGGTACGGGGCGAAGCGCACGTTCCTCAGCCCGGCTGCCGCCACCTGGGCCTTCAGCCCGTCGAGGGCCGAGCCGCCCCCGTTCACGAGGAACACCACCGACGGGTCGTCGCGCCGGGCGGTGGCGGCGGCCACGACCAGCTCGAGGCTCTGGGAGAACCCGACGTTGCCGGCGTAGAGCACGACCGTCTCGTCGCCGATGCCCAGTTCGCGCCGGTACGCGGTTGCCCGGTCGGCCGGCCGGATGGCCTCGGTGTCGACGAAGTTGGGGATCACCCGGATCTTGTCCCGGTGGGCCGGAGGGACCTTGGCGGCCAGGTTGTCGCGCAGATCTCCCGACAGCACCGTCACCGCGGCACTGGCCCGGTAGGTCGTTCGCTCGAGCCAGCGGGCCAGGCCGATGATGCGCCGGTTCGTGATGGCGCCCAGCTCGACCGCCACGTCCGGGAACACGTCCTGCACGTTGAAGACCGCCGGGCCTCCCCGGGCGAGCCCCATGGCCCAGCCCGTGAGGCCCAGCGTCAGAGGCGGCGACATCGACAACACGCCGTCGACCCGCCCGCCCCTCAGTCCCGTCAGCCCGGCCAGTGCGCTGAACGCCGCGAAGGCCGCAGCCCGCTGCGGGATGGACCGCTTGTCGGTCGGGAAGGGATTGACCCGTGTGATCGACCCCCACGCGGTCCGTTCGGTGCGCACCAGCTTGCCCGCCCACTCCGGCTCGACGCGGTGGTGCACGTACCAGGGCAGCGCGGTGACCACGTGCAACTCGTGCCCGCGCGCCGCCAACTCGAGCACGATGCGCGTCATCACCTCGCCCGTCGGCGCCGTATCCGGCGCGAAGTGGGGGCACAGCACCGCCAGCCTCACGATGGGCACCGGCACGGGTCGGGGGCGGGACGCGTCACCATGGGAAGACGGCACGGTAGGCGCTCACCAGAGCGCGCGCCGAGTGCGCGGCGGTGAAGTGGGCGGCTCGGGCGAGGCCGGCCACGGTCAACGCCCGGCCCACCGCGGCGTCGTCGACGAGGCGCCGCAACGCGTCGGCCCAGGCGTCCACGTCGCCCGCCGGCAGCAGCATCCCGCCGTCGCCCACCACCTCGGGCAGGGCCGTGGCGTCGGCGGCCAGCACGGGGCAGCCGGCGGCCATCGCCTCGAGGACGGGGGCACCGAAGCCCTCGTAGCGGCTCGGGAAGGCCAGGGCCACGGCGGCGTGGTAGCAGCCGTCGCGGTCTGCCGCCGGGATGCGCCCCGGCCGGACCACCCGCCCGCCGAGGTGGAGCCGGGCGATCTCCTCCACCACCTGCGGCTCGCCCCGGCCCGCCCCGCCGAGCAGGACGACACCCAACCCTGGCGTGCGGGCGACGGCCCGCAGCAGCGTCACATGGTCCTTGTGCGGGTGGGTGATCGCCGGGTAGACGACGAAGCGCTCGGGCAGCCCGTACCGGCGACGGAGCTCGGCGGTCGGGGTCGGCGCGCCGTGCGGCGCCGGCAGGCCGTGCGGGACCACCACGAGTCGGTCGAGGGGCACGCCGTACGCCTCGTGGACCGTGCCGGCGACGAACTCGCTCGGCACGCACACCACCGCCGAGCGGCGCACCGCGCGCGGCAGCCGGTTGCGCAGGTACGCCCGCTTCACGGGCGAGAAGAACTCGGGGAACCGCAGCACCTGCAGGTCGTGCACCGTGAGCACGACGGGACGGCCGCCGGTGAAGGCCGGCACCGTGCCGCCGCCGTGGTGGACGACGTCGAGCCGGCGACGACGCACCTGGTGGGCGAGCCACGTCGACTCGGCGACGACGCGGACGGGCCGCCGGGCGCCGGACACCGGCGCGTCGACCAGCTCGAAGGCCTCGGCCAGCTCGGGATGCGCCCGCCGCAGCGCCGGCACGCCGAAGACCGTCAGGTCGGGCGCGTCCGGCAGCTCGACGAGACCGACGAGCTGGCGCACGAGGTACTCCTCCGAGCCGCCGACGAGACCGGGCCGCATCCACAGCAGGTTGACGCCGACGCGGGGTGCGCCGGTCACGGCGCCAGCTCCCGGTACGCCGCCAGCGTCACCGCCGCGGTGCGCTCCCACGTGAGCTCGGCGGCGCGGACCCGGCCGGCGACGATGAGCTCGGCTCGACGGGCGACCGCGTCGGCCAGACCCCGCGCGATGTCGCCCACGTCGAGTGGATCGACCAGCACGGCGGCACCTCCGGCGACCTCCTCGGTCGACGTGCCGCGGCTCGTGACGACGGGCGAGCCATGCGCCATCGCCTCGAGCACGGGCAGCCCGAAGCCTTCCCGCACGCTCGGCTGCGCCGTGACCAGCGCGCCCCGGTAGAGGGCGGCCAGTTCGGCGTCGGCCACGCGGCCGAGCAGCCGGACGTCGGGTCCAGCGCCGCCCGGCGGCAGGGCGTCGCCCCACCCCGCCGGGCCGGCGAGGAGGAGATGGGCGTCGGGCGGCAGCGCCCCCTCGGCGCGGGCCTGATGGAAGGCCTCCACCAGCCGGGGCAGGTTCTTACGCGGCTCGACCGTGCCGACGAAGAGCACGTAGGGCCGGGTGGGAGCCGACGGCGGGGCCTGGCCCGGCGGATCGTCCCCCCGAGCGTCGTCCAGCGGCGGCGCGACACCGAGGAGCACGAGCCGGAGGCGGTCCGCGTCCAGGCCGCTCGCCACGCAGTCGTCCATCGTGGCGGTCGACGAGCACAGCACGAGGTCGGCTCGGCGCCGCAGCTGGGCCAGGCAGCGCCGGAACAGGCGGATCCCGTGCGCCGTGAAGTGCGCCGGATCGTGAAGGAACGCCAGGTCGTGCAGGGTGGCAACCAGCGGCGCCCGACTCGCAGCGGGAACGATGGTGGTGGCGTGGACGACGTCGACGCCACCGGTGGCCCATTCGACGCGTGGCACCGGAGCTCGGCTCCACGCCTCGTACAGCGCCAGGCGGGGCAGCGGCAGCCGCCGGACGGGCATGGAGGGCTCGAACGGCGCCGGGGCGGGCGACCGGTGCCATGCCGTGACCCCCACCTGCTCAGGAGCGTCGGCCCGGGCGGCCAGGGCGGACGCCACGGCGAGGGCGGCCGTGGCCGTCCCTCCCGGCACGCGGTGCCAGCTCTGCTCCATCGTCACCGCCACCCGCACGGTTCGCCATCGTTGCAGCCGGCGCACCCCGGCGCCCGCACCCCGGCCGTCGGACAGGCCCGAGGGGGCGCGCCGCCGGTGGCCCCGTGGCGTCCCGTACGATCGGTGCATGGCTCCTTCCCCCGTGTCCGGCAAGCGCGTCCTGGTGACCGGGGGCTCGGGGTTCCTCGGGCGCGTCGTCGTCCGGCAGCTCACCGACCGGGGCGCCACCGTGGTGGCTCCCCGATCGGCCGACTACGACCTGACCGACCCTGCGGCCACCGAATCGCTGTTCGCCGCCGAGCACCCGGAGCTCGTGGTGCACCTGGCCGCGCGCGTCGGCGGCATCGGCTTCAACCAGGTGGCGCCGGCCCAGCTCTACCTCGACAACCTGCTGATGGGCACCTACGTCCTCGAGGCGGCCCGCCGGCACGAGGTGACGCGCACCATCTGCGTCGGCACGGTGTGCTCGTACCCGAAGTTCACCCCCGTGCCGTTCAACGAGGCGTCGCTGTGGGACGGCTACCCCGAAGAGACGAACGCGCCGTACGGCATCGCCAAGAAGGCGTTGCTGGTCCACGCGCAGGTGAACCGCGCCCAGTACGGGCAACGGTCCGGCTTCCTCATCCCCACGAACCTGTACGGGCCAGGCGACAAGTTCCACCCGTCCGTTTCGCACGTGATCCCTGCCCTCATCAAGAAGTGCGTCGAGGCCACGGAGCGCAACGAGCACAAGGTCGAGGTGTGGGGAACCGGCCGCGCCAGCCGCGAGTACCTGTACGTCGAGGACGCGGCCGAGGGCATCGCGCTTGCCACCGAGTGCCTCGACGACCCCGAACCGGTGAACCTCGGCACCGACACCGAGATCACCATCCGCGAGACGGTCGAGCGCATCGCCGAGCTCGTGGGCTACGAGGGCGAGCTCGTGTGGGACCCGACGAAGCCGGACGGCCAGCCCCGGCGCCGCGTCGACGCCCGGCGCGCCGAACAGGTGCTCGGCTGGCGGGCGCAGAAGGACTTCACCGACGGCCTGCGCAGCACCATCGACTGGTATCTCGCCAACCGGGAGGACGCCGAGCGCGACCCCGGCTGACCGTCCCGGTGTTTCCGGCCGGAAACTGCGTCGCACCCCGTTCGTACCGTCGGGGCATGGCTGATGAGTCCGAGGTAACGGAATGGTCGACGGTTCCCGCCGACGAGATCGAGGCGATGCTCGTGTCCTGGTCGGCACGCGAGGCCTCCGTGAAGGCAGAGTTGCTCACCGTGCTGGCGGTGTTCGTCGAACGCCGCGGCTGGGAGCGTTGGGAATGCAGCTCTCCCCAGCAGTGGCTCTCGTGGAAGTGCGGCCTCGGTCGGGTGGCAGCCTCGGAGCATGTTCGCGTCGCCGTCGCGCTGACCCGGCTCCCCGCCATCCACCAGGCGCTGCGCGACGGACGCATCACCTGGTCGAAGGTTCGGGCCATCACCAGGGTCGCCACACCCGACTCCGAGCCCGATTGGCTGCTCCTCGCCGAAGCGGGCACCGCCGACCACGTGGAACGCGTCGTGCAGGCGTTTCGTCGGGTCACTCCCGCCCACGTCGAGCAACAGCACGCCGAACGCCGCCTGTGGGTCACGATCGACGACGACGGCTCCACGGTCCTGCACGCCAAGCTCCCGACCGAGATCGGAAACGCCATCTACGAAGGGATCCGGTCCAGCACCGAGCCCGTGAAAGGGGCGTCTATCGGCGCCCGCATGGCTGACAGGTTCGTCGATGTCATGACCGGCGGCCGACCGATCGAACCGAACGTCACGATCCACGCCGACGCCAGCGTCTTCGAAGGCGGGGAGGGCGTGTGCACCACCGCCGCGGGTCATCCGGTGGCGCCCGAGGTGGCGCTGCAGGCCTGCTGCACGGGCGCCGTGCGGTGGATCGTCCACGACGGCATGGAGGTGACCGCAGTGTCGACGCGGCGCCGTTTCGGCACACCGGCGCAGCGCCGCGCCGCAGAGGCCCGCTCGCGTACCTGCGAGGTCGACGGCTGCGACGACGATGCCCCATGGTTCGAGCTCCACCACGTCCACCACCGCGTCGACGACGGGGCCACCACGCATCAGAACCTGCGACGGGTCTGCCCGAGCCACCACCGACGCATCCACCTCCATCACCTGAGGGTCAGGGTCGGCGCCAACGGCCGTTTGCAGCTGTTCCGCATCGACGGCACGCCCGTCGATCGAGACATCGCCCGGTGGGCGCTGCGCGAGCCGACCCCCATCGCCACCCCCGTCCCGACCTGGACAGGCGAGCCTCTCGACATGGGGCTCACCCTCGACTGCCTCTTCCAGAACTCGGTTTCCCGCCGGAAGCAGCGCGACGCCGCATGAGCGCGGTCAAAGCTCCACGGTGCGGCCGGCGCCCACGGCCAAGGCCTGCCGGAACGCCAGCGTCGCCGCAACGAGGTCCTCCATCGCGTTGCCCATGGCCTTGTACACCGTGACCTCGTCGTGACGCGTACGCACCGGGCTCGCATCGGGCGACAACGCGGCACCGAGGGTGCGCGCCCGCGACGGGTCGACGCCGGCCAGCTCACCGCAACCCACGGGAGGAGGCTCGAACGCGGCCAGGGTCTCTACGAGGAGGCGACCCGATCGCGCCAGCTCCACGGGGAGCTCGCCCAATGGCGGGGCGTACCCGACGGAGCTCACGTGCGTCCCGGGCTGCACCCAGGTCGGATCGATGACGGGGCCGTCGGCGTGCGAGCACAGCAGCACCACGTCGGCGTCGCGCACGGCAGCGGCGAGGCCGTCTGCGGCGTCGATCGCGACGGCGGCCGGATGCGTGGTGGCCAGGCGTCGGGCATCGTCGACGTGCTTGGACGACACGGCGACGCGGTCGACACCGGGCAGCGCCACCGACAGGTAGGCCAGGTGGTCGGCGCCCTGCACGCCGGCTCCGACGATCACCGCGCGGTGGGCACCCGGGCGAGCACCGAGACGCGCCGCCACCATGGCCGCCCCAGCGGTGCGCAGGGCGGTGATCGAGGTGCCGTCGATCAGAGCGACGGGCACCCCGGTCTCGGCGTCGAACAGCGTGACGACGGCGATGTGACTGGGCAGACCGCGCGCCGGGTTGCCCTCGTAGACGTTGACCTGCTTCACGGCGATCGGTCCGCCAGGCATCCATGCGGGCATGGACAGCGAGAACCCGTCGGCCAGCGCGTCGAGCAGCGTCGCTCGATCCACGAGCGCCCGCACGTCGGTGCCGGACAGCACGAGCAGCCTGCTCACGACAGCCCGCTCACGACAGCCCGCCTCATGACAGCCCGCCTCATGACAGCCCGCTCATGACAGCGCGCTCATGACAGCGCGGCCACCAGCTCGGCGAGCGGAGCCCGGAAATCGCGCATCGCCGGCAGCCCCGCGGCGCGCACGACCGCGTTGTCGAGCACGCTGTTGGCCGGGCGGGGCGCCGGCCGGGGTGGGTGCAGATCGGCGGTCGCGACCGGCTCGACGCGCCCCGGGTCGTGACCGGCGGCCCGAAGGACCTCGGCCACGAACTCGTACCAGCTCACCGCGCCCTGGTTGGTGACGTGATGCACACCGGTCCGGCGGTCGACGGCGAGGCGCCGGAGCATCACGGCCAGGTCGGCTGCGAAGGTCGGGTGACCGACCTGGTCGTGGACGAAGCGCAAGCGGCCCGGTTCGCTCGCCAGGCGCAGCACGGTCTTCACCATGTTCGAACCGTGGGCGCCGCACACCCAGCTCGTGCGCACCACCGCCGCGTCCGCGCCCCCGCCCAGTGCCTCGAGCTCCCCGCCCCGCTTCGAGGCGCCGTAGATCGAGGCGGGGTTCGGCTGGTCCCACTCGTGGTAGGGCGTGGGCTTCGAACCGTCGAAGACGTAGTCGGTCGACACCGTCACGAGGTGCGCGCGGGCCAACGAGCAGCCCTCGGCCATCCATCGGACGGCCAGCGCGTTGGTGGTGAAGGCGCGGTCGGGTTCGCCCTCGCAGGCATCGACCGCGGTCCACGCCGCGCAGTGGATCACCGCGTCGGGCCGGACGGTCGTGACGGCGCCGAGCACGGCGTCGCGGTCGGTGACGTCGACGGTCGAACGGTCGACACCGACCACCTCGTCACCCGCCCGCTCACACGCGGCCACGACTTCGCGACCGACCTGTCCGGCCGCGCCGGTGACGAGCACGCGCATGTCAGCTCACTTCTGGGGCTGCCAGGCGGTGCCCTCGACGACGGGGGCCCGGTCACGCAGCGGCTCCCACCAGGCCCGGTTGGCGTCGTACCAGTCGACGGTCTCCGCCATCCCCTGCTCGAACGCGATGGCCGGCGACCAGCCGAGCTCACGGTGGATCTTCGTCCAGTCGAGCACGTAGCGGCGGTCGTGGCCCGGTCGGTCGGGCACGATCGTCTTGAGCGAGCGCGGCTTGCCGAGCCGGTCGAGCACGGCGTCGGCGATCTCCTCGACGCTGCGCTCCACACCGCTGCCCACGTGGTACGTCTCCCCGACGCGGCCCCGTTCGAGCACCGCCTCGATGGCCGAGCAGTGGTCGAGCGCGTGGATCCACTCGCGCCGGTTCTGCGTGGACGCATACAGAGGCAGCGGCTTGTCCTGGATCGCCTGGGTGGCGAAGAACGGGATGACCTTCTCGGGGAACTGGTAGGCGCCGTAGTTGTTGGCGCAGTTCGTGATGGTGATCGGCAGCTCGAACGTCTCGTGGTACGAGCGGACCACGTGGTCGCCGCCGGCCTTCGACGCGTTGTAGGGCGTGCGTGGCCGGTAGGGAGAGTCCTCGGTGAAGATGTCGACGGCATCGAGGTCGAGGTCGCCGTACACCTCGCACGTCGAGATGTGGTGGAAGCGGCTGACGCCGACGCGGCGAGCCGCCTCGCACAGGCCCTGCGTGCCGAGCACATTGGTCCGGAAGAACAAGGCGGGGTCGAGGATGGCGAGCGAGTTGTGGCTCTCGGCCGCGAAGTTCACGACGACGTCGACGGCGTACTGACGCAGGGCCGCCTCGACGGTCGGCGTGTCGCCGATGTCGGCGTGCACGAAGTGGACGTCGGCGATGTCGTCGAGGTTCTCGCGCACGCCGGCGTACGTGAGCACGTCGAGCGCCACGATGGTGTCGCTCGGGTGCCGCTCGCGCCAGAAGCGCACGAAGTTGGACCCGATGAAGCCGGCGGCGCCGGTCACGAGGATGGATGTCATGGCGGTGACCTCGGGGTGGGGAACGGACCGGCGACCCGGTCAGGTACGCATCGGCCAGGAAGGCCGCACGCCGGCGGGCAGGTCGGCGCGGCACGGGTTGGCCTGGTCCCGGCCCGACAGGGTGGGCGTCGCCACACCCCAGTCGGCGCCGATGGCCGGGTCGTCCCATGCGACGCCGAGCTCGTCGGCCGGGTTGTAGTACCCGTCGACCAGGTAGGTGATCGTCATGTCGGTGAGGGCCGAGAACCCGTGGGCCACGCCGGGCGGGATGAACACTCCGAGGTGGTTCTCGCCCGACAGGTCGATCGCCCACGTGGCCCCGTCGGTGGGCCCGCCGGTGCGCAGGTCGTGCAGGACCATGCGAGCGGTGCCGAACGGGACGTACCAGTAGTCCGCCTGGTGCAGGTGATAGTGGAGCCCGACGACGGCGCCCTGGCGCCGGTCGGCGCGGTTGCTCTGCACCATCTCGCGCCCCTGGGGGAACCACGAGCGGCGGTAGGTCTCGAGGAAGAACCCGCGGTCGTCGCCCCACTTGTCGGGCTCGACCACGTAGACGCCCGCGATGACGTCGCACTCGTTCACCTTGGGCATGGCCGCCTGTCCCCGTCCGTGTGGTCGCTGTCGTGGTTGTCGTGGTCGCTGTCCGGCGGCGTCACTCGATGTCCACCTGGCAGTGGTCGCCGACCATGAGGCGAACGGCCCGCGGGCGTGTCTGGCTTCGCGTCACGACCGCTTCGCGCCCGATGAGCGAGTCCTCGAGCCGGGGGACGTCGATGATCGACGAGCCCTCCATGATCACCGAGTGCTCGATCTCGCTGTTGCGCACCGTGCAGCGGGCGCCGATGGCCGTGAAAGGACCGACGAAGCTGTGCTCGATACGGGTGCCGGCGCCGATGGTGACCGGGCCGCGCACGCGAGCGTCGATGAGCACCGCGCCCTCCTCGACGATGACGCGCCCGTCGAGCGTGGTCGCCTCGTCGACCGAGCCGTCGATGCGGGTCTCGATCTTTTCGAGCAGGAGGCGGTTGGCTTCGAGGAGCGGGGTGAGCTTGCCGGTGTCGATCCACCAGCCCTCCAACTGCTCGGCCCGGACCCGGTACCCGTTGTCGATCAGCCACTGGATGGCGTCGGTGATCTCGAGCTCGCCGCGCTTGGACGGCGGGATGGCGGCCACCGCCTGGTGGATGGTCGGGTCGAACAGGTAGACGCCGACGAGGGCCAGGTCGCTGGGCGGGTCGGCGGGCTTCTCGACGAGGCGCACGACGTCGCCAGCGGCGTCGAGCTCGGCGATCCCGAACCGGTGGGGGTCGGGGACCTTCTTGAGCAGGATCTGGGCGCTCGGCGGGGACAGCTCGTGCCGGGCGGCGCTGAAGCGGCGCACGAAGGCGTCGAGGTCTTGCTCCAGCAGGTTGTCACCGAGGTACATCACGAAGTCGTCGTCGCCGAGGAACTCGCGGGCGATGAGCACGCAATGGGCCAGGCCGAGCGGGGCGTCCTGCGGCAGGTAGGTGACGGCGAGGCCGAACCGGCTCCCGTCGCCGACCGCAGCCATGACCTCGGCGCGGGTATCACCGACGATGATGCCGACGTCGCGGATGCCGGCCGCGGCGATCGCCTCGAGGCCGTAGAACAGGATGGGCTTGTTCGCCACCGGCACGAGCTGCTTGGCGCTCGTGTGCGTGATGGGGCGAAGGCGCGTTCCCGCACCTCCGGCAAGGACCAGAGCTTTCATCGGCGATCCGTTCTAGCAGGCGAGCGGGGGGCGCGGCATCAAGGACACGCCTGCGCAGCGTCGGGGACGATGCCGTTGGGCGGCGTCGTCGACGGCGGGGTGACGCTGGCCTGGATCACCGGTAGCACGACCGCACCGGTGCCACCGGCGGCGCCCTCGAGCACCGGGATGCCCGCCACCGGCACCTGGTTCGTGACGCCCCTGAAGTACGTGAGGATGGGCGCCGCTCGCTCGGCGTCGATCTGCAGGACCGACTTGCCCTTGATGGTCGCCGGGTTGGTGGGGAGCGTGTACGTGTCGAGGGTGGCGCCGGCCAGCCGCTTGCCGAGCCGGGCGAGGCCGGCCATGTCGTAGCCCTGCTCGACGGTGAGCGCATCGGTGGCGGCCTTCAGGACCTGCGACGCCACGATGGGGTTCGACGCCTTCTCGATGACCTTGGCGAAGGCGCGTTTGAGGAAGTCCTGCTGGCGGCTCATGCGGCCGTAGTCCGAGCTCTCGTCGCTGACCCACTTGCCGTTCTTCTGGTACTGCAGGTACCGGGACCGGACCCACTGGCGGGCCTGGACGCCGTCGAGCGTGACGCATCCGGGGTTGTCGATCCCGAGCCCGGTGTGGCTGTCGCGCACGGGGTAGGGGAGGTAGAGCGACACGCCCCCGATGGCGTCGACCATCGTCTTGAAGCCGGCGAAGTCGACCTCCACGTAGTGGTTGACGGGGATGCCGAGGTCGGTCTGGATGGTGCGGACGAGCACGTCCCGACCCTCACCGAACGCGCCGTTGATCCGGTCGTGGAACGGCTTGGCCGCCTGCACCTCGACCCATGTGTCACGAGGGATCGACAGGAGCGCGCTTCGGCCGGTGTTGGGGTCGAAGCGGAGCACCATGATCGTGTCGGAGTTGAGGCCGGCGGTCTTGGCCTCGGAGCCGATGCCGCCGTAGTCGGCGTCGTTCGGGTCGGCGCCCTGGCGCGAGTCGTTGCCGACGAGGAGGTAGTTCTCGATCGGCCGGGGCGAGTTGTCGACGGGCTCGACCGTCGACGCCGTGGGGTTCTGCCCCTTGGGGGTCAGCCCCGGCAGGGCGACTTGGGTGACGTTGTCGGTGACGCGGTTGACGAAGTACGAACCGGCTGTGCCCGACGCCACGGCGGTGAGGGCCACGATGGCGGCGCTGATGCCGAGACGCTGTGGCCAGCGGCGACGGGGTCGCCAACGGGGCAGGTCGTCCACGCGCATCGGGTGAACGGTAGTCCCCCTCGGCGACCGGCTGGCGGCAGCCCGGGCGCCAGGAGCCGGTCGGTCACCCCGGTCGGGGCTCGGCCGGCCGCAGGTGGTGCACGTCTCCCGCCGAGACCGCGTGCCGTTCGCCTTCGTCCGTGGCCACCACCAGGGCGCCCTCGGCGGTGAGGTCGACCGCCTCGCCGACGATCGTCCTCGCCGGGAGCTCCACGCGGACCCGCTGACCGAGGGTGACCAGACGTCGGCGGTACTCGGGGCCGATCCCTTCGGGGTCCTCGAACCCGGCCGCCAGCTCGGCCAGCCACCCTTCGAGGAAGGCATCCCTGGCCACGCGGTCGAGGCGGGCGGCACCCTCTGGCGCCCATCCGAGGTTGAGGCCCATGCCCACCACCACATGGTCGACCCGGCCGTCGCTCACGCCGGCTTGGGACAGGATCCCGGCCAGCTTCCGGCCCGCCACGAGGAGGTCGTTCGGCCACTTGAGGTCGGGCGTCACGCCGGCGAGCCGCTCGGCGGTCCGGGCGGCGGCGACGGCGACACGCTGAGTGACCTCGTGGGGTCGGCCGGGGTCGAAGCCGCGCCGGAACAGTACGGAGACGAGCAGGTTCGATCCCGGCGGAGCGTCCCACAGCCGTCCGAGCCGGCCTTTCCCGGCGGTCTGGTGGTCGGTGACGAGAACGGTGCCGTGGGCGGCGCCGGTGGCGGCGGCGGCGAGCAGGTCCGTGTTCGTGGAGCCGGTCTCGGGGACCCGCCGCACGGTCCAGGCCGGCGCCTTGTTGGACCTGGGGTCGGTCATCCACAAAGATTCGCACCCATGCTCTCCAAGATCCTGATCGCCAACCGAGGCGAGATCGCCGTCCGAGTCATCCGCGCCTGCCGCGAGCTCGGCATCACGTCGGTCGCGGTCTACTCGGAGCTCGACCGGAACTCGCTGCACGTGCGGCTGGCCGATGAGGCC
>JANPGL010000493.1:0-5046 GCA_031423915.1 Actinomycetes bacterium
GGCGCCGTGTGGGATGACCACGAGCGGAACGCCGCCGAGATCGGTGACCGTGGCGGCGATGCGATCCCGGGCGGCGAAGCTCTGCACCACCAGCGCATCCGCTCGGTCGGCGATGGCGTTGAGCACGTAGCGTTGGTGTTGGCTGGGCACGGCGAGGGCGGTGTGGAACACAACGATCTTCGGCACCGGGCAGCCCTCCAGGAACTCGACGACCTCGTCGCCGTCGCGCCCCCCGTAGATGCCGAACTCGTGCTGCACGACGACCGCATCGCGCCCGGCCACCACCGCCAACGCCTCGTGCAGGCCGCGGTCATCGCCCTGACGCCACTGCACGGCCACACCCCCTGGCTCCCCGGGGTCGACGGGCCATTCGAGCTCGTCGTGCGCCACCACTCGAACGACGTCGGCGTCCACCCCGTCTAGCGCTGCCAGCGCGTCCCGCAAAGCACGCGTGAACGTGGCGATGCCGCAGCGCGTCGAGGGATATGTGCCGAGCAGTGACACACCCAAACTCACCGGTGCGTCCCTCGTCGCGCTGTTCGACGTCGAGCGTGTCACTGCTACCCACCTCCCGTTGACGCCATCGAAACGGCCCAAACGGGAACGCATCGACGGCAGACGAACAACCAGTCATCCTGTGTCAGCTCCAACTCCGTCCCCGTGCGAACAACCCGACCAGAGCACAACAGATCTAGCCCTCGAGCCCGTCGCTCGCCCCATACGCGTACCCGGCCGCGCCGGGGCCGAAACGCACCGAGGCTGTCCACCCGTGCCACGGTCGGTCGGTCGCCACACGATCGGTCGGACCGAGCATTGCGCCATCGACGGCGCTCAGCTGGAGTTCCGCCAGTGTGATGGGACCACCGTTGCGCCAGTCGTGGGACCACCTCTGCGCCAGTGATGGGACCACCCCGGGATCCACTGGTCGGTGCTGTCACGGGTGAGCATCGCCGCTCCTTGGCAGTCCCGCAGGCAGTCCCGCAGGCGGCGATGGCGTCCGGGAGGTTTCGATGTTCGATGGTCGAGGGGCCCTGCGGCTTTAGTTGGGGGTGAGGGCCTGCGGACAGTGGACCGACTGAATCGGGTGGACCGCAAGACCGTTCGCCGCTCCAGAGAGGCCGCTATCGAGGCCGGGTCTCCGCCCATGGCGGTCTCGTCGAGCTCACCGACGAGGTCCTGGGTCGGGTCGTGGAGATCGTCCGCCCGCATCGTGTCGATGGCCATGGTCATGCGTGGGCTGCGCTGGCTGCCCGCCGTGACCAGATCGAGACGTGGGTCAAGGCCGGCCTGCCGGCGTGAAGATCTCCGAGTTCCTGGCCCGCGACGGCGTGGTGATGCCGGAGTGCACGGTTCAGCGGTTCATCACGACCGAGTTCGGCTCGCGACACGGGCGCGGCGGGACGGTCCCGGTCGCCGACGAGATGCCGGGTGAGGAGTTGCAGGTCGACTTCGCTCGTGTCGGTCTGCTCGACGACACGGTGTCGGGCCGGGGGCGGGTGTGTCACGCGTTGATCTTCACGGCGGCGGTGTCGCGGCACATGTTCGGGTGGTTGTCGTTCACGCAGACCAACCACGACGGTGATCGAGGGCTGTGAGGCCGCCTGGCGGTTCTTCGACGGGTGTTCGGGGTGCTCGTCCCGGACAACCTCACTCCCAGTCGTGACGACCGCTGACAAACTCGAGCCGCGGTTCAACGAGACGTCCGTCGAGTACGCGCAGGGCGCGGGTTCGTGATCGACCCCGCCGAGTGGCGACATCGACGGACAAGCCGCGCCTGGAGCGGATGGTGCAGTTCGTGCGGTTGTGGTTCTGGACCGCCAACAACCGTCTCCGATGATGTCTGAAAGAAGGCGGGTCCTGTCGCAAAGTCAGCGGCAGTAGAGGAGTGCATTGTCCGGCGGTTTGCGTTCAGCGACACCGCCGGCCACGTCATATCATCGACGTGCTCGAGCACCACGACGGCTCCTTACCCCGCTCAGAGCCTGCGGACTGACCTGAACCCCACTGGTTCTGATGGAGACTCTCCTTTGCCGAGGCGTCGCTTGGTGACCGGCCCTCGCGCTGGACGCGTTAGCGGAAACCGGTCGTGTGATGCTGTCGGCCAACCTCCGCCGCTCGGGAGCCGCTCATTTTGATCGCATCCGCGACGGGTTTGAATCGGTCGCGATTGAGGTATTGCTGCTCGAAGCCGTTGAAGTACGCGTGCCGTTGATTTGAGTCGAGGCCTTCCGGGGCAAGTTGGAGAAGCCCACGATGTCAAGCACTTACACCACTGATCAGGCCGCCACGTGTGCTCAGTTGTGGCGAGCAGCACTTCCAACTCCGGGTGAGATCCGGGCGGCGCGTCGGCGTCTCCACGTGAAGGCGATCGTCATTCTTTTGCTCGTCACTGTGGCCTACTGGGTAGTGGTCATGTCTGCCGTGACCTTGGGGCCACGTCTCGTCGCCGCCGGCGTCCTTGTCGTCGGGCTGTTCGCGGTCGGCACGGGAATCATGCATGACGCGAATCATGGCTCCTTCTCGCGGTACGGGTGGATCAACCGGGCGTTGGCCTGGACATCTGACGCGTTGGGAGCCAGTTCGTGGCTGTGGCGCACCCAGCACAACGTCGTCCATCATGGAAACACGAACGTCGTTGGTGTCGATGCCGACATTGAGCTCGCGCCGTTGGGTCGGCTCGCCCCCGAGCAGCCCTGGCGACGCTGGCATCGGGCGCAGTACGTCTACCTATGGCCCCTGTATGGCTTCATGGCGCTGAAGAACCTCCTCGTGAGCGACGTTGTAGCGCTTGCCCGGCGCCGCATCGGCAACCGTACATTGCCGGCCGTGACATCAAGGGTCGTGGCGCGCGTCATGGCCGGCAAGGTCCTGCATCTCGGATGGGCGATCGTGGTGCCGCTGCTGTTCAACCCATGGTGGGGCGTGCTCGGCTTCTACCTTGGCTGCTCGTGGGTGGTCGGCTTTCTATTGGCGGTCACGTTTCAAATGGCACACTGCGTAGACCTTGCCGACATGGCGACCCCCGACGCCGCGCGCCGCGGCGACGACTTTGTCCTCCACCAGCTTCGCACAACCGTCGACGTGGCGTCGCCGATGCCGGTGTTCGGTCCCATCTTTCGGTGGCTCGTTGGTGGCCTAGACAATCAGGTCGAACATCACTTGGCGCCACGTCTGCCGCATACCGTGTACACGGCGGTCGGCCGACGCTTCCGGGCGACATGCGCGATGAACGGCATCGAGCATCGTCGACACCCAGGCGTGTGGTCAGCGATCCGCTCGCATGGACGGTGGCTTCGCGCCATGAGTGCGCCACCCCCGTAGCCAGCACGGTGAAACCTGGCGACGCGCCGAGGGCCGCCACTCCATAGCTTGGCCCGACCGCGGCGGCCACTGCCGGCCACCACTCGGCCGACAGGCCACGGCATGACCCTGAACGGATCGGGGTGAAGGGCCGCCTTCTTTGGTGAGCAACTGCGCCCGTCGGCACCCCAACGGCGCACTGACCGCATCGCCCGCCGTTGCGACCGATCCTTTGGATGAGGCGGTCACCGCCGCCCCTTAGAGCGGGCGCAACCCCACGTCAAGCGCGTGGGCAGTCGGGCGGGTTGGCCGGAAGTCAGGGAATGTCTCAGCTTGGTCCACGAAATGGCAAGAACAGTGACGACACCGCTTCGCGGGGTAGGCCGGCGGCATGACGAGTCAGCCACCGAACGGGATGGATGAGTTGGTCGAGGATGTTCTCGGCGCTGCTTGCTGGGGCACCGCTCCCGGGTCGCTTGTCGATCTCGCACACCGCCGGTCCGACGTCTTGAACCGTGCCCTTCGGCGCGTCAAGAACCTCTCACCGGGACGGCTCGGCGGGAGGCCCCGCGGGGTCGTTCGCCACGACCTGCTGTACGCCCTTGCCACTCTTTCACGACGAACCAGTGGAAGCGGCGGACGAGCACCCCGACCCTCCGAGGCAAGGGACAGCCGATGACTCTCACGAGCTCGTGGGCGAATGTGCAAGCTCGAGCCCGCCTTGTCCACGCGCTGGCGTGCGGCGATGCCGACATGCGGGAGCTTGCGCCGTTGGCCGACAACGATCCCGCTGTGCTGGTCGCCGCAATCGTCTACGAAAGCGATCATCCGCTCGATTACTCGGTCGTATCGCGCGCCTGCGTCGTACGCCGCCTCCAGGTCTGCCTGCAGTCTCTGATGCAACAGCCGGTCGACGTGTGACGCTGTCCCTGTTAGCTGGTCGGATAGTGCCTGGGGAGATGGCTCGCGTTTGTCGGTCGGTCCCTTCCGTTGCCATCCCGATCTCACACGAGACGAGCGCAGTTCTTGCGCTCGACACGGGCCGAACTCGTCCACTGTCTCAGAGGCGAGGTGACCGCTGATCAAGGCGCGCCGGGTTTGAATCTGCGGGGCGAGGGGAGGCTCCGAGCCATGGACGACATCAGCGTTGCCATGTTCACGGTTGCGAGCCAGGACGCAGCGATCGCGTTCTACACGGAAAAGCTCGGTTTCGAGCTGCGGTCCGACACCCGCTTCGGACCCAACGGTGAGTATCGGTGGGTCGAGGTGGCCCCGCCCGGATCGCACGCCCGCCTGGCGCTGAACGAGCCGATGGGCGGAACACCCGGCGGCGGTGGCATTGGCGTCGAGGCGGCCGACGTGCTCGCCGAGCACCGTCGGCTGAGCGCCATCGGCGATATCGATCTCGACGCCGAACCGATGGAGACTGCGGGCGCGCCCCTGCTCTTCATGGTGCGCGACCCCGACGGCAACAGCATCGCTGTCGTCCAGTCGCCTGAACCGACGCCATGACGGAGAGAACCATGACAGCCAAGAGCACTGTCTGCCTGTGGTTCGATCACGACGCGCTCGAAGCGGCGCACTTCTACGCTGCCACGATTCCTGACAGTTCCGTCGGCGTCGTGCTGCGAGCGCCTGGCGACTTTCCCGACGGCAAGGCGGGCGACGTATTGACGGTGGAGTTCACCGTGGCCGGCATTCCCTGTGTCGGACTCAACGGAGGACCGGCGTTCAAACAAAGCGAGG
>JANPGL010000494.1:0-4722 GCA_031423915.1 Actinomycetes bacterium
TTTTTCGGCGGCGAAAGCGAGGTGCCGCAGCACGTCATCACCGACCTGGTGACCCCACTCGTCGTTGACCCGCTTGAAGTGATCCGCGTCGAGGACCAGGCCGCACAACGGCCGACCGAGCTCGCGCGCCGCTGCCAGGGCCTCTTCGGCGCGGGCGAGGAACACCCGTCGGTTGGGCAGATCGGTCAGGTCGTCGCGCTCGGCCAGGCGCGTGAGCTCGCGCTCGACCTCGCGCCGCCGGGTGGCCTCCTCGTCGAGGGAGTCGCGCGCGGCGCGCTCGGCCGACCAGTGGACGTAGGAGCGGCGACGCGATGCGTTGAGCGTGACGCTGCACATCACGCAGAAGAGCCAGCCGGCCGTGTGGTCGAGCAGCACCGGCACCAGGTCCGACTCGGCGGCGGGGGCCCGGACGACCAGGATCAGGTCGGTGCCGACGAGCACGGCAGCCGACAGCACCATCCGCCGCCGGGCCTGGTTGGCGAACACCATCAGGATGGCGATGGCGACGATGAAGGCATCGAGCTGACGGATCGACGCCGGGTGGGGTCGCACCCAGGCCACCACCAGCACGAAGCCCACCGCGAGGCCCTGCCCGATGGTCATGCCGATCCCGTCGATGCCCACGCGAGGGTTGGCCCGGATGCGCGGACGGTCGATCGCCCATACGACGAACAGGCTCAGCCGCACCGCCAGGGTGACGGCCGACTCCCTGCCGAGGCCGAGCTGCTGGACGTCGAGCAACCAGAGCAGGCCGACGATGACGGAAGCCAGGAACTGGACCGACGAGTACTGGCTGCCGGTGGCGGCGCCGAGGTGGTCGCGCGCGTCGGATTCGCGCACCGGGTCGGCGAACTCCCCCGTCCAGGGCGACAGCCCGTGGTCGTGCCGACCGTCGATGGGAGGCGCTGAACGAAACGGCACGAACTGTTCATCGGCCGGTGCACCGCGGCGAGCGATCAGGAAAGGGTCAAGACCACCGGGAGACGAGCGGGAGCGACGGCGTCAGACGGTGCGGATGAGGCGGCGCGGATCAGAGGGTGCGGCGACCCTCACCAGGCTCGCCGGGCGGGGTGAACTGGCCGACGTTGGCCGAGATGCCGCCGTCACACGGCACCGTGACCCCGGTGACGAAGCTGGCCGCCGGCGAGGCCAGGAACCACATCACCTCGGCCACCTCGCGGGGCTGCCCCCATCGCTGCAACGGGATCCGCCGCCGCATGTCCTCGTAGAGCCCCGGGCGCTCGAGCAGCCCGCTGGTCATCCCCGTTTCGGTCGGCCCGGGCGCCACGGCGTTGACACGGATCCCGTGCGTGGCGAAGTCGATCGCCGCCGCCTTGACGAGGTTGATGACCGCGGCCTTCGAGGCGTTGTACGCCCACGAGCCCGGGTCGCCGCGGAAGCCGGAGGTCGACGCCGTCGCCACCACGGCGCCCCCGCCGGCGGCGCGCATCGCCGGCGCGGCCGCGGCGATGCCGAGCATCACGCCGCGGACGTTCACGGCGAGGATCTGGTCGAGACGAGCCGGAGCGGCAGGGTCTTCCATCGGCGGGCTACCGACGATGCCGGCGTTCAGGATCGAGGCATCGAGCCGGCCGAACCGCTCGACGGCTGCGGCCACGGCCGCGGCGTTCGTCTCCTCGCTGCTGACGTCGCCACTGAGGACGGCGAACCCGTCGCGACCGTCGGCCCAGGCGAGCGCGTCGGCTCGCTGGTCGACGGCCACCACGGCCCACCCACGCTCGGCGAAGAGCTCGGCGGCAGCGCGTCCGATGCCCGACCCCGCCCCGGTCACCAGGGCCACCCGCTCGTACGATGCCATCGTTCGTCCCCCTCGACGGCGCCCCGATGGCGCGTTGCGGCGACCGTAGCGCCGAGCCCGCCGCTCCGGAAACGAGCGCCGCCGGGCGGGAGGGACCGGTAGTCACGGTCCGCCCGCCCGGACCGCTCCCACCCCGCCACACCGTGAGCCGGCCGGTCCGTCCCGGCCGGCGACCGAGCGGCCGGTGGCGCCACCCAGGAGGACCCGCACCACCCGCGGTCTCTCAGCGCCACCGACCACCCGAGCCGGTAGCCGAACCCTAGGAGTGGACGGTGTCGGCCGGTGCGGAAGATCGGCGGGCGACCGTCAGCTGTTCGGCGGCGTGGTGCAACGCGTGCTGTTGAAGGCGGCGAGGCGCTTGGCGGCGTCGAGGTAGCTCGCATCCGCCAGCACCTCGGCGATCACCGGATCGCCGTCGGCCGACGCCGCCACGTAGTTCTTGGCGGCCATGGCGTTGAGCACCGCGGTGACGCGGGCCTGCACCACCGTCGCATCGGGACGGACGGCATCCGGCGCCGCCTGCGTGAGCGCGGTCAGCGTGGTCACGCGGGCCGTGAGCGCACGGCGCAGCAGGTCGGGATCGCCCAAGCTGCCCGGCCGACTCAGCGGATCGAACGTCGCCTCGGCCTGGTGGACGACGTCGCAGTACTTCTCGAGCGCCGTCGGTCGGGGCGAGCAGCCGGCCACCGACGCGACGCCGACCAGCGCGGCCGCGGCCATGGCCACGAGACGCACGGCGGAGACGGGGCGATGGGGCACGGGCCGCGACCCTACCGCCGGAGCGGGCCACGGCGATGGCCAGCCGGTCATGCGGCCGTGGCGTCGACCCAGCTGGCCCACAGCCGGGCGTAGGTCGAGCCTGCGGCCAGGAGCTCGTCGTGCGTGCCGTCCTCCACGAGGCGGCCGTCCGCGAACACGAGGATGCGGTCGGCCCGCGAGGCCGTCGAGAGGCGGTGGGCGATGGTGATCGAGGTCCGGCCGCGCGCCAGCGTCGCCAGTGCGGCGGCCAGCCGCGCTTCCGTGGCCGGGTCGACCGACGACGTCGCCTCGTCGAGCACCAGGGCGTCGGCGCCGGCCAGGTGCGCTCGGGCCAGCGCCACCAGCTGACGCTCGCCGGCCGAGAGCTGGTCGCCCCGCTCCCCCACGGCCGTCGCCAGCCCGTCGGGGAGACCCTCGACCCAGTCCGCCAACCCGAGCTCGGCGAAGGCCCGCTCGACCTCCACGTCCGAGGCGCCGGGGCGGGCGAAGCGCACGTTGTCGGCGACGGTGGCGTTGAACAGGAACGGCTCCTGGGGCACGAGCGTGACGGCCCGGCGCAACGATGCGTCGGACACCCGTCGCAGGTCGGTGCCCGCCACCTCGACGACGCCGGTCGACGGGTCGGCCAACCGCGTGATCAGCCGGGCCAACGTGCTCTTGCCCGACCCCGTGGCGCCGACGACCGCGACGGCCTGGCCGGCTTCGATCGTCACGTCGACGTCGCGCAACGCAAGGGTCGGGCCGGCACCGTCGGTCCCGGCGTCGTGCTCCGGAGCGTTCGGGGTGCGGCGGGGCCGGTAGGCGAACGACACGTGCCGCAGCGCCACGCTCGGCGGCCCGGTCGGCAGCTCGACCCCGTCGACGGGGTCGACGATCTCGACCGGTCGGTCGAGAAGCGCCAGCACCCGTCGCCAACCGGCCACCGCCGTCTGGGTCTGGTCGATGATCTCGGTGAACTCGGCGATCGGCTCGAGGAAGCGGTAGGCCAGGAAGAGGAAGCCGACGAGGCGGCCGGCGGTGAGGCCCGCACCGGGCCCGCGCGCCACACCGACGGCGACCAGCGCGGCGATCGTCAGCACCGACACGACCTCGCCCGAGGGGAACAGCATGGCCCCGAGCGTGCTGGCGCGCACGGCGCGCCGCCGGTGGAGATCGACCGACGCGTCGAACCGTTCCAGGATCGGTCCCTCGGCCTCGTAGGCCCGCACCAGGGGTGCGCCGGCCACCATCTCCGACGCGATGCCGAGCAGCTCGGCGTTGGCCGACCGGCTGGCGGCGTACGCGCGCACCAGCCGACGCTGGATGGAGCGCAGCACGACGAACAGCGGCGCGGCGATGGTGAGCGCCACGACGGCGAGCAAGGGGTCGTACACCAGCATCACGACGGCGACCACGAGCATGAGCGTGCCGTCGAGCAGGTAGGCGACCCCACCCCACGTGAAGAACTGCGACAGGCTCTCGATGTCGCTCGTGACCCGGGCGACGAGTGCGCCCTTTCGGTAGTCCGCCTGGTCGGCGATGCTCAGGGCGTGGACGTGGGCGAACGCCCGTACGCGCATGCCGGCGAGCGCATCCTCGGACCGGCGGGCCAGGCGGGCGACGGCCATGCGGTTGCACACCGACGACAGCGTCACGGCCACGGCGCCGGCCACGCACAGCCAGGTGACGAAGCCGACGTCGACGGCGCCGGGCCGCAGCCCGCGGTCGATGGCCTGCTGGACCAGGATCGGCACCACGACCCGGCCCGCGGATGCCGCGAACGCGAACGCCACGGTGCCCACCAACCCACGTCGCAGCTCGGGGGTGGCGCGCCAGCCACGCACGAGCGTGCGCACCACACCGATGGGTTCGTGCTCGAGCGACGACTCATCCACGAGGGATCACCGCCTCGGTGTCGTCGCGACGTTCACGGGCATAGGCCTCGACGAGCGCCCGGTACCCCGGCTCGGCCGCCAGCAGCTCGTCGTGTGTCCCCTGAGCGACGACCCGCCCCTCGTCGAGGTAGACGACCTCGTCGGCCAGGGCGATCGTGGAGGGACGGCTCGCCACGAGGACGGTGGTGGTGCCGACGAGCTCGTTGCGCAGGTTGGCCAGCACCGTCGCCTCGGTGGCGGGGTCGAGCGCCGAGGTCACGTCGTCGAGCA
>JANPGL010000495.1:0-10947 GCA_031423915.1 Actinomycetes bacterium
CTGGCCCTCGAGATCCTGGCCGTGGGTTCCACCGGCACCCGGAACCTGCTCGAGCTGGCCCGGGCGAACGGTGCCCGGTTCTTCCTCGCCTCCACCAGCGAGGTGTACGGCGAGCCGCTGGTGCACCCGCAGCCCGAGACCTACTGGGGCAACGTGAACCCCATCGGTCCGCGCAGCTGCTACGACGAGGCGAAGCGCTTCTCCGAGGCGCTCACGATGGCGTACCACCGCACCCACGGCGTCGATGTGCGCATCGTGCGCATCTTCAACACCTACGGTCCGCGCATGCGGCCCGACGATGGTCGCGTGGTCACGAACTTCATCGTGCAGGCGCTGCAGGGACGTCCGCTCACCATCTACGGCGACGGGAAGCAGACGCGCAGCTTCTGCTTCGTCGACGACGAAGTGCGCGGCTTCCTGGCGTTGCTGGACGGCCCCCTCACGGGTCCCGTCAACATCGGCAACCCGAACGAGTTCACCATGCTCGAGCTCGCCGAGCTGGTGCTGTCGATCGCCGGCTCGATGTCGACGCTGGCGTTCGAACCCCTCCCGGTCGACGATCCGACCCAGCGCCGGCCCGACATCACCGTGGCGCAGTCCCAGCTGGGGTGGTCGCCGACGATCCAGCTCCGCGAGGGCCTCGAACGCACGATCGCCTGGCTCCGGGCGACGGTATGAACCGGCTGGGCCCCCTCCCCACGGTTCGTGGCCAGGTGGCCACGCGACCCGAATTGGCGTATCCCGAGGGAGGGCTAGCTCTCTTGTCGATGGTCCGTTTGGATGGTTGTGTTGTTCGAGTGACTGGACCCGCCGCCTCCCACGGGCGGCGATGGGCCGTGGCGCCCCCCGGTGTTCCCCTGCGAGGCGGAGGTAGAAGCTGATGTCGGACCAGTCGCCCAACCGGGACCGGGCATAGCGCCCGCGAATGAGTCTGTGATGCAGAGCGAACCTGCGCTGTACCGAGGCGACGATGGTGGCGCCTCCGCGCCCGACGACGCCGCCGGCGCGTTGTCGACCCGGCACGTGTTCGGGTTCGACTTCATCAGCAGTCCGGACGTGGAGGCGGTCGCCGACCGGATCCTCGGACCACAGCCCGACGACGGGCTGCTTCCCCTCGTCCTCACACCGAACGTCGACTACCTCGTCCGACTCACCGAACCCCGCCTGGCCCCGCTCAACCTGGCGCTGCAGCGCTCACGCTACGTGCTGCCGGACGGCCAGCCCATCGTGTGGACGAGCCAGTTGCTGGGCACCCCGCTGGCGGCCCGGCTGCCGGGCAGCACGCTGTTCCCGCACGTCTGGCGCGGCGTGGTGGCCCAGAACCGGCGGGCGGTCGTGGTGGCATCGTGCGAGGAGACCGCCGAGCGCATGCGTGTGGAGCACCCCGACATCGGTGTGGTGGTGCCGCCGTTCTTCGACGCCGAGGATGCCGACCAACTCGCCTCGGTGGTCGGCGACTGCCAGGACCAGATCGACAAGGTGCAGGCCGAGTTCGTGTTCATCGGCATCAGCTTCCCGAAGCAGCAGCGCATCGCGCTCGCCTTGGCCGAGGCCGCCGTGGCCAGGGGCGAGCAGCCACCGCTGTTCCTCACGCTCGGTGCGTCGTTCGAGATGTACCTCGGACTGCACCCGCGGGCGCCCCGCATCATGCAGTCGCTCGGCATGGAGTGGTTCTTCCGCTTCCTGCTGGAACCCCGCCGACTGTTCCGGCGGTACTTCGTCGTCGATGCCCGGTTCGCACTCCTGCTCCTGTCGGAGGTCGTCGGGCGAAGGTGGAGGCGCCGCCGTTAGGCGGTGCTGGTGCTGCTCAGGCATCATCTCCATGTCAAATTTGGGCCGGGCGGCCCTCACCCGGTGGCGGTGCTGCCGATAGAATGGGTCGTGACGCCCCGGGAGATCATGCGTCGCACTGCGGTCTAGCCACCGCTCCACGTGTCGTATCCCCCCGTCGTTCGGTATCTGGAGAGAGGACTGGGCTTGTCCCGCTATTCGGTGGTTCGGTTGCTGGAGACGTTCTTCCGTCGCTGGTGGCTCTACCTCGTCCCGTTCGTCCTCCTGTGCGCCCTCGGCGTCGTGAGCGTCGCTACGGCCGCGCCCAAGTACCAGTCGATCGGCACGCTCACGGTCAACAAGACCGACCTCGGCGCCAGCCTCGGCACCGACCCCGGCTTCGGCTACGACACGCCGGCGGTCGCCACCGCCAACAACATGAACTCCCAGCTGAAGACCGAGGTCTTCCTGCGCGACGTCGCCAACCGGGCGCGTCTCGGTCCATTGGTCGACTCGAACGTGATCACGCTCGAGCGCATCGCCGGCTCGATCAGCGCCTACGCCGACGGTGCCAGCCTGCTGAAGGTGGCGGCGGTCTTCGACGACCCGACCGTCGCCCAGCTGCTGGCCCAGGCCACCATCGACGCGTTCAAGCAGAGCGTCATCGACGTGAGCACGGGCGACAGCCTCGCCACGGCCGACTTCTACGACGGCCTCGTCGTCACCTATCAGACCGATGTGGACACGGCGCGCCAGGCGCTCGACGACTACCTGCGTGAGAAGCCGGCGCCGAGCTTCGGGCTCGTCCGACCCGACGACGAGGCGGCCCAGATCACCCGGCTCAACGCCGACGTCACGGCGGCCGTCAGCAAGTTCCAGACCGCCGCCGGCAAGGCCGAGGAGGCCCGCCTCAAGACCGAGGTGACCAAGGCCGAGGTCAACCGGCGCTACATCCTCACCGATGCACCCAAGCTCCCCTTCAGCGCCCTGGCCTCCAAGAAGGCCATGGTGATGCAGGTCGGCGTGTTCGGCGTCATCGGCGTCCTGCTCATGCTCACCGCCGTCGTGGTCGCCGCCACGTTCGATCACAGCGTCCGGTTCGCCTCGGACCTGCGCGACCGCGCCGGGTTGCGGGTGCTGGCCGTCATCCCGCGCAGCCGTGAACTGGCGCAGGACGGCGCGCGGCGGGCCAAGTCCCGCAAACGGCGCAGCGCTGACGAGGAGCCGACCGCGCCCGCACGCGAACGCATGGTCGCCCGAACCGTGCCGCCCCGCAGCGGCGCACCCGCCGGCGGGCGTACCACGGTGGCCGGCAGCGACGGGGTGGCGGCATCGTTCGACGCCGGCGGCCAGCGCGAGCCACGCCCGGCGGCGCCGCGGCCGGCAGCCGCTCGACCCGACCGTCCGACCGACCGTCCCACCGCGCGTCCCGAGCCCCCGTACGCAGCACCGCAGCCGGCAGCGCCTCGGCCGCGGCCTGCGGCCGAGCGTCCTCCCGCTCCCGCGGCCGCTCCCCGTCAGCGCCCGGTCGAACCGCCTCCTGCCCGTCCGTCGGCGCCTGCGGCGGCGCCCGTGGCCGCCGAGCGCGGCTGGTCGGCCGGCCGTCGCCCGCGCACCGAAGGCGCTCCCGGCGCCCCGGCGACGAACGGCGCCGAGGGCCAGAACGGCGCCGAGCCGTCGGGTTGGCCCCCCGGCCGCCGGAGTGGGCGCCCCGGCGACATCCCGCACGCGAGCTGAGGCAGGCCATGGCGAATCGACGCGGGAAGAACCGCAGCGACGTGTACGACATCGACGCCGGCGCGCTGGCGCTCATCGACGAAGCGGGAACGGTCGTCCAGGTGATCCCCGCCGACGTCTGCGAGGCGGTGCGGCTCATGGTGGCCAGGCTCCGCCTGTCGGACGGGAGCGATGTACCGGGCCGCCTCGGCATCATCTCCTCGCTCTCCGGCGAGGGCGTCACGGTCATCACGCGGGCGCTCGCGCTCATGCTGAGCAACGACCTGGGTCGCCGCATCTGCATCGTCGAGCTCAACTTCTGGTCGCCCTCGCCCTGGGCGGAAGACCACGACGCCGGCGGCGGCATCGCCGAGATCATCGCGGCCGGGGCCTCGCTGGACGCCGTGCTGGTGAACACCGGCTCGCCCGGCCTGTCCATCCTGCCGACCGGGCGGACGATCGTGGCCGAGCGGCCGCTCATCGCCAACAGCCCCAGCCTAGACGCCGTGCTCGACGAGTTGGCCCAACGGTTCGATCACGTGCTGCTCGACCTGCCGGCGCTCGACGTGACGAGCGACAGCCTCACCTTGGCCGAGAAGGCTCACAACCTGGTCCTCGTCGTCCACCACGGCGTCACGGCGGAGGCCGACGTGATGTCGGCCACCGAGCGCCTGGCGGGCTCCAACGTCCTGGGCGCCATCATCAACGCCCACGCCAGCAAGCTGCCGGCGTTCGTGCGCCGCCGCCTGCCGCCGATGTGACGGGTCGTCCGTGAAGCTCTGGATCCTGTTCCTGTTCGGTTGCGTCTTCGCCGGCGGTCTGTCGATGCGACGAGGACGCGAGGAGCGCAAGCCCCGTCCGGTCCTGCTCCTGCTCGCCAGCGCGTTCGTCGCGGTGGCGTTCTACACCCAGCGCTTCACCTGACATGCCGTTCCGCCGCCGCGCCGGCCGCCTGCTGGCGGTGAACGTCGACGGCCGTCGCCGGCACCAACGTCGGACCTGGCTGCTGCTCTACCTCGGATGCCTCGGCCTCGCGCTCGTCATGGGGTTGCTGGCGTACTCCACCGCGCCGCAGACGTTCCCCTTGGCCCTGCTCGTGCTGCTCCTGGGATGCGGCGTCATGCTGTTCCGGCCGGTGCTCGGCCTCCAGGCGACGGTGTTCCTCACGTTGATCGGTGACATCTTCGCCGTGGGTTCGTGGCCGTTCACCAAGAACCTGTCGAGCAAGGAATCGATCCTGTTCGTGTCGCCCCAGCTGAACGTGAGCCCGTTGGAGGTCTGGCTGCTCGTGTGCCTCGGCGGCATGCTGATGCAGATGGCGGGCTCGCGGCAGTGGACGCTGCGGCGGGGCCGGCTGTTCTGGCCGATCATGATCTTCGGCGGCTTCCTCGTCGTCGGTCTGGCGGTCGGTCTGAGTCGGGGCGGCGACAGCAAGGCGGCCCTGTCGGAAGCGCGTTCGATGTTCTACGTCCCGCTGCTCTACGTGCTGGCGTCCAACCTCATGAAGCGGCGGGCCGACTACGTGCGCCTGTTCCGTTTCGCCGTGGCGGGCATCGTCATCAACGCGTTGCTCGGCATCCGTCACATCGCTCTGCTCGACGCCGCCGCCCGGGCCAACCCCGAAGGTCTCATGCAGCACTCGACCGCGCTACTCATGAACCTGGTGGTCGTGTGGTTCCTGGCGTTGCGCCTGATGCACGGCGGCACGCGCCTGTTGAAGGCGGGGCTGCTGATCAGCGCGGTGCCGGTCCTTCTGGCCTACCTCGAGGTCAAGCGGCGCGCGGCCATCGTGGGCCTGGCGTCGGCCGCGCTGCTGCTCCTCCTCGTGCTCTTCTTCACCAATCGTCGGCGCTTCCGCCGGATCGTGCCCATCGTGGCGGTGGTCTCGGTGGCGTACCTCGGAGCGTTCTGGAACAACACGGGCTCGCTCGGCTTCCCTGCGCAGGCCATCAAGGGCGTCATCGCGCCGAGCCAGCTCAGCGAACGGGACCGAAACTCCAACCTCTACCGCGTCGTCGAGATCTACGACATCCACTACACGATCGAGTCGAGTCCGGTCGTCGGCATCGGCTTCGGCAAGCCCTTCCTGCGTCCCGTGGCCCTACCGGCCATCGTCGACTTCGCCCTCGAGCGCTACGTGACGCACAACTCGCTGCTGTACATGTGGATGAAGCTCGGCGTGTTCGGCTTCATCGCCACGCTGTTCATGTTCGCCACCGCGCTGCACGAAGGGGTGCGCGCGGTCCGACGCGACCTGCGCGGCGACTACGCGGCGCTCACGGTCACCATGGTCGCGTTCGTCATGATGTATGCCGCCTACACCTACGTGGACATCGCCTGGGACACCAAGTCGATGGTGATGCTCGGGTTGGCCTTCGCGCAGATCGACAGCGGGCGGCGGTTGCCCCCGGACACGATCGAGACCGCCGAGGCGGAGCGGCACCGGGCGTCGGTCGGCCCGGGCGCGCTGCGGGTGCCTGCGCTGCGTTGAGGCGGATGGGCTCAGGGCCCGCCGCGCACGACCCTTCGTCGCCAGACGGCCGCCCCGCCCATGGCCGCGCTCATCCCTCGGAAGTAGGCGATGTTGTAGAGGCCGCTCAGACCCAGCGCGGTGATGCGGGGCGGGCGGGTGGGACCGGGGCCGAGCGCGGCGGCGCGCAGGGCGACCTCGACACCGCGCCCCAGCACCGGGTGCAGCACGGCCACCCGCACCGCCGCGCGCACGAGGACGTGGCGAGGGGCCCACTCGTGATGGATGCGCTCGAACCACTGGGTCTCACCGAAGCGAGCGGCGAAGGTCACCTCGTTGGCGCCGTAGTCCCGCGCGATCTGCAGCCACGAGGCGAAGCTCCGCTCCGCGTAGTGGAACCCGATGGCCTCCGGGTCGAACGCGAAGCCGAGGCCGGCGTCGGCCATGCGGCGGGCCAGCTCGACGTCCTCGGCGCGTCGGAAGGTCGGGTCGAACCCGCCGAGCGCCTCGAGCTCGGCCCGAGCCACCGAGGCGTTGCCGGTGTAGAACTGGCGGTCCGTCGCCCCGTAGTCACCGCGCGCCATGGCGTCGTACTGCTTGGTGAGCATGGCCTGCTCCCAGGCGACCCACGCGCTCAGCGGGAAGTCGTCGGGCGTGAGCATCGGACCGATCACCACGTGGCGTGGTCCGAGACGATCGTGCTCGGCCACGTGCCTGGCCACCAGTTGGGGTGAGGCGATGATGTCGTCATCGACGAAGAGCACGAGGGAACCGCGGGCCTCGCGAAAGCCGCGGTTGCGGGTCGCCCCGGGGCCGGCGTTCGGGTGCGAGAACCAGCGCAACGCGTACGGGGTGTGCACGTCGGCCAGGAAGGCGTCGGTGCCGTCGGTGGACCCGTCGGAGACGACCACGACCTCGATGTCGTCGAGCGGGTGGGTCTGGTGCCCGAGCGCGTCCAGCACCCGGCGCAACCGATCGACACGGTTGTAGGTGGGGACCACGACGCTCACCGTCGGCCGTCCGGTCACGATGGGCTCACCCGCGGCGGCGTGCGGCCGCGCCGCGACCGCGACACATCGCCGACTTCCCGCTCGCGCCGTCCCGCTGCACGAGCGGGAGTGTACCGGTGCGACGGTGCGGTCGTCGGTGCCGCACACGACGCCTGGCGGGGGCGCGCTGATACCTTGACGAGGTGGCGAACGACGGTCCCTCGACCTATCTCCGACTGTTCAAGATGGACGCGGCGCGGTGGGTCAGGCCGAGTGAGATCGCCGACGTCGCCGAGCTGTCGCCGTCGCTGACGCTCAAACTGCTCCTGCGGAACATGTCGCTGCGGGCCATGGCCTGGTACCGGCTGGCCTGCTTCCAGAAGAACAACGGGGTTCCCGCGCTGCCTCAGGTCATCCAGCGGCGCATGTTGCGCGTGCACGGGCTCGACATGGTGCCCGGTCGGGACCAGGTGGGCGGTGGCCTCTACATCGCCCATCCCGTCGGTTGCGTGCTGGTCGCCCGTTCGATCGGGACCAACGTCTCGGTCATCGCCGGCGTCACGTTCGGCATGCGCAACGAACCCAAGTGGCCCACGATCGGTGACGAGGTGTTCGTGGGCGCCGGTGCCCGGGTGCTCGGCGACGTCCACGTGGGCGACGGCGCGCGGATCGGCGCCAACGCCGTCGTCGTCAAGGACGTACCACCGGGGGCGACCGCCGTCGGGGTCCCCGCCCGAGTCGGCGGCGGGTCGCGGACGGCTTTCGGCGGCGCTCGGCGCGCTCGGCTCGGGCGTCGTCGACCACCCGGGCGAGCCGGCGCGCGTAGACGACGACATCGGCCTCCTCGGCGACGTGCTGGCGCGCCGTCCGGCCGAGGGTGTCGGCTCGGGCCGGATCGTCGAGCAGCGCCACGATCGTGGCCCGGAGGGCGGCGACGTCGGCGGGAGGTACGTACACGCCGTCGACACCGTCGGTGATCACGTCGGTCTGACCTTCGGTGCGAGTGCAGACGACGGCCCGACCCATGGCCATGGCTTCGAGGATCGTGGTGACGCCCGCCTGGAACGGTGTGTCCTCGAGCGGCATGACGACGAAGGCGGCATCGGCGTAGAGCTGACGCAGATCGGCGAAGCCCAGCCGCGTCACCTCCACGTTGTCGGGGACGCTGGCCTTTGCCGTGGAGTCGGCGCGCTTGGACCACGGGCTCGCCGCCGCCAGCACCACCCGCACGTCGAGCCCGCACACCGCTTCCATCATCGTCGGGTAGTCGCGGCGCTCGAGGCCGGCGCTGCAGATCATGCGCGGTCCCGGCGCCGCCGGCACGGCGTCGGGCGCCCAGAAGGTGGTATCGACCATGAACGACGTGAGCACCACGTGGGCGTCGGGCACCCCGAGCTCGTCGACGAGGTACCGGCGCTGGCTGCTGGCGTACACGACGTAGCGGTCGACGAGCGGCCCGAGTCGCAGCCACCGGACGAGCGCGGCCTTCTTCGGCACCGAGAGGATGTGCACGATCATCACGTGCACGGGAAGCCGGCGACCCGTCAGCCGCGCCAGGATCGCCAGTGGCAGCCCGACCTGTTCGCCATCGGTGAAGATGGCGTCGTAGCGGCGGCGGCGTCGGAAGCAGGCCCATGCCAGCAGGGGACCGGGACCGGCCAGGCGCTCGAGGAGCATGCCGACCCGACCGGTGGTGCGGCGGGCCTCGGACACGTCCAGCAGGTCGGCGCTCATGGCCCGGGCCATCTCGACGTAGTCGGGCCTCGGACGCTCGCCCGACGCCACCTTGGCCTCGAGGTCACCGGGGACCTCGCCCGAGACGGTCAACAGGACACGACTCACGAACGCGCCCCCTTCGATCGGCGCCCGGCCACGTCGACGAGGAGCTCGACCAGCCGTTCGGCGTTGCGGTCGGCGTCGTAGCGCTGGGACACGAGGGCGCGCGCGCCGTCGCCGAGCCGGCGCCGCAGGGCCGGGTCGTCGACCAGCCGGCGCAAGGCGGACGTGAGTGCGTCGACGTTGTCGGTCGGCACGACGATCCCAGTTTCGTCGTCCCGGACGATCTCGGGGATGCCGGCCACCGCCGTCGACACGAGCGGCAGCCCGGCGGCCCCGGCCTCGGACAGGACCATGGGCAGGCAGTCGCCGCGCGTCGGCAGGCAGAACACCTGGCTGGCGTGGTAGAGCGCCACGAGCTCGGGGCTGTTCGCCGTCAGCCCACGATGCACGGTCACCCCGTCGGCCGCACCCACGTCGGAGCCCGTCGCCAGGTGCAGTTCGACGGCGTCGGCCCGGCCGGCGGCGGCCAGGTCGCCGCGCAATCGGGCGAACGCCGCCAGCAGCACATCGCCTCCCTTGCGGACGAGATCGCCCCCGACGAACAGGATCCGGACCGTGCCGTCGTCCGTCGCGGGCGCCGCTCGCGACCAGATCGACGGGGTCACACCGGGCGGGATCACCGTGACGCGGTCCGCCGGTATGCCGTAGCCGTCGACAATCCCCCGCTTGGTCCAGTCGGCCCACGCCACCAGCTCGACCGCATTGCTCAGGCAGGCCCGGTTCGCTCTCGTCTTCCACGCCTCCAGGCGGGCGTTGCCGGGTGCGTGGCCGTAGTGGGCGCCGAGCTCGTCGTACTGCAACGGGGTGGCGTCGAGCGACACCACCGTGGGGATGCGTCGCTCGATGTCGGCGCACAGCACGGCGGGCACTTGCGTGTGGATGAACAGCGCGTCGAGCGGGCCGCGCCGCCGCATCGTCCGGATGGCCCGACGGGCCCGTACGCCGGCGCGCACCGTCCAGTTGCTGTTGAACACCGGCACGCGCGCGCCGAACCCGTCGACGGCGAACGGGATCTCGGCGATGTCGGCCTCGATGGCGTCATGACGGGCTAGGACGCGGCGGAGGTTGGCGGCGTGGGTCACGTGGCCGAGGCTGTGCTCGAGCACGAACCCGATGCGAGGGCGGTCGGTCCCGGTCGTCACGCCACGTCCTTCGTCTCGTCGTTGCGGGCGGTGCGCACCCAGCCCTCCTGGCCGGGGCGCGTCAGCATGCGCAGCCACAGCCGCAGCTTCCACACCACGAGCCTCGGAGCGGCACCGAGGGCCCGGTACACCGAACGGGGGGCACCCACCATCCGCAGCGCCGACAGGACCGCCACGCCCTGCCCGGCCGCCACACCGACGGCGACGACGGCCCGTCGGCGGGAGGCGGGGGAGCGGACGACGACGGCCTCGCCCACGGCGATCGCCGCCGCGGCCGCGGAGCCGAGCACCATGAGAGAGAACGGCGGGCTCGACTGGTCGAGCGCAGCGTCGGCGTAGGCCACCCGGCCGGCTGGCCCACCCGTGACGGCGCGGCGGAGGAGGGCCGGAAGGAAGCGCCGGGCGAGCTCGATGCGGCCGCGCTCCCATCGCTCGTGCTGCGTGCGGGAGGCCTCGAGGGTGGCCGGCATCTCGGCCTCGACGAGCGCATCGGGCGCGAAGGCCACCTTGGTGCCTTCGGCGAGGAGCTCGAGCTGCAGCTCGATGTCCTCCGTCAGATGGCTCGAGAACGAACGCCGCCGCAGGACGTCGTCGGCGAAGACCATGCCGTTGCCGTAGAGCCCGGCGGACCCGCCGAGCTGGGTGCGTCCGAGCGGTCGGAGGTAGTGCCGCAGCGCCAGGGCGGCGGCCCGGAACGCGGTGGTGGGCGAGGTGTCGGCGTCGGCCACGGCGTAGTGGGCCTGGACGACCGTGGCGCCCGCCGCCAGCTTGGCGTCCATCACGCGCAGGAAGTTGGCGCTCACGGTCGTGTCGGCGTCGACGATGACGAAGGCGTCGTACGAGTCGTCGCGCTCTCGCAGGCGGGTCAGCAGCCAGCCCAGCGCGGGTCCCTTGCCGGGCGCCTCGGGCGCCACACGGTCGTGGGCCTCGGCGTCGCGTCGACGAACGATCTCGACGGTCCGGTCGTGGCAGTTGTCGGCGACGACGTGCACGTCGACGAGGCGCCGGGGGTAGTCGACGC